>DAIDKC010000196.1 GCA_027451045.1 Holophagaceae bacterium
AGGCCCGGGCCTTGACGGGAGCGGCCGTCCAGGGCGCGTCGGCCCAGTGGGCGGAGGCCTGCGCCACTTCGCCGATGGACTTCGCCAGCCGCGGCACCAGGGGGCAGGCTTCGAGGAAGCCGGAGACCGCGCCGGGCTCCGCCGCCAGGAGCGGCAGCAGGCCGCGCCAGGTCGCCTCGTCCAGGCCCGCCAGCAGGTCCAGGGGGCGGAGCAGGCGCTCCCTCAGGTCCGCCGCGGAGGCTTCGCTGAAGGTCGTGGCGAGCACCTCCCAGGGGCGCACCTCCCCCCGCCCCAGGGCGGCGGCGACGAGCGCGGTGATCGTGAAGGTCTTGCCGGAACCGGCGCTGGCACTCACCACCAGGGAGCCTTCCAGGACCTCGGGATTCCGGAGGTCGAGCTCGCGCATCACGCCTCCTCCTCGTCGGCATCCACGTCCACCGGCCGTCCACAGAGGGCGCCCAGGGGGCATTGCCCGCAATGCTCCCCCGGAGTCGGCGGGAAGTCGCCGGCCTCCAGCCGGGCGTCCAGCCGCGCCAGGTTCGCCTGGAGCTTCGCGCGCCAGGCGCCGCCGGGGCCGACCTCCGCCAGGGCGCCGAGGTGCCGCGTGAAGGGACCGGGTTCGTCCTCGCGAAGGGGCACCAGGGCCGCCGTGGCCGGGAGGCCGGGATGCGCGGCCTCCGCCAGGAGCATGTAGAGGGGCGTCTGGAGGTGCGAACCGAAAGGGGATTCGTCCTCGGCGTAGGCCTTGAGGCGGGCCTCCCGGGAGGTCTTGTAGTCGGCGACGCGGAGGAACGCGAGGCCGGTCTCGTGCTCCCAGCGTTCGAGGCGGTCCACCTTGCCGTCCACAGCCAGGGCGCGGCCGTTCCCCAGCTCCAGATCCAGGGGCCCGAGGGAGCCCTCCAGGGCCAGAAGGGTCCGGGTCCAGCCGTCCTGGAGGGGGAGCTTCCGCGCCTTCGCGGCCTCCGCCAGGGGCAGGAGCTCCGGAGCGACGAGGGCCAGCTCCCACTGCGAGGGGCCGGTGGCGCGGACATCCTTCAGCAGAGCCGCGGCGAGGTGCGGCAGGAGGGATTCCAGCTCCAGGGCCGCCCGGGGCCCCTGCTCCGCAGGCACGAGGGGATCGAGCTCCGCCAGCCACGCCGCCTGGTTCGCGGCCCACAGGGCCTGGAGGGACGGCAGCAGGTCCTCGGGCCCCGCCCCAGGACCCAGGGCCAGGGCCTCCTGGAATGCGGCGGGCCAGTCCCTCCGGCCCACGAAGGGCGCGAGGGCCGCCTCCATCACGTGGTGGACGAGGAGGCCGACGGCCATGGACATCCGGCTGCGGGCGTCGAAGGTCTGGAGGCCCCACACCCGCTCGGCCACGGAGCGGAAGGGGCACCGCGCCAGCCCCTCCAGGGCGGTGGGGCTGGCGCAGGTCCGGCCCTTCAGCCAGGCCGCGCGCAGTCCCGGGCTCCGGTCTGCGCCGGGCGCCTCCGCGGCGAGGGACTCCACCGGCGGTCGCGCCTGGGCCGCGGCGGCCCGGGCCTCGAGGTCCGCGTCGGCCTCCCGGGCCTCCCACTGCGCGCGCAGGCGGCTGTGGATCCGCACCGGATCGGGCTTCCAGGGCGCCGCACCCTCGAGGGCGTTCCAGAAGGGGCCCTGGGCCTGGGCCCGCCCCTCGGCGTCCTGGCCGGGGCTGAGGGCGACGAAGCGCTCCCGGGTGAGGGCCAGCACCTTGTTGAAGGCGTAGGCCTCCCGCTGGAAGGCGCGGGGGATCTGGTCCCCGTGCTCGCTGCGGGGCAGCCAGAAGCGCTGGAGGGCCGCAGGGAAGACAGTGTCCCCGCCGGCCTGGGTGCGGGCCAGGAGGGCGCGGTTGATCGCGGCCTTGCGATCGCCGTCCAGGTCGGGATTGTCCGCCGGCCGAGCGGGCCAGGCGCCCTCGGAGAGGTCCAGCAGGAGCGTCGCGCGGGATCCGGACCAGTCGTCCAGCAGGGTTTCGGGCGACACCAGGCGCAGGCCCTCGGCGGCGCGGGGTTCCCCGGGGCTGCGGGCCGCCTCCAGGAAGGCCTCCAGGGCCGGGAGCATCTCGGCGAAGGTCCAGCGCTCGGCGCCCCAGACCTCCTTGAGCAGGCCCAGGGGTGGGTAGAAGTCCTCGGCCGCCACGGGCAGACGCAGGGTAGCGGCCAGGGATTCCAGGCGTTCCGCCCAATGGGCCGCGGGCAGGGTGCTCCTGCGCAGGACGTCCAGGTCCCCCCAGACACCCACGGCGTAGGCCCGGGCCCTGTCTCCCAGGTGCCCGAGGCTGCCCAGGATGGCGCCGGGACCCGCCTGGTCGGAGGCGGCCAGGTATTCCGCCCAGCGGCGCAGGTCCTCCCGGGTGGAGGCGCCCAGACCCGCGGAGAGCAGGCAGGGATCCATGCGCCGCAGGCCGGTGAGCAGGCTCCAGAGGGGGCTCCAGGTCCCGCTGGCGAGGAGGGGCGCGAGCCCGCCGCGCACCTGGAGCGCCACGCCCTCCTCCGCCAGCAGCGGCGCCAGGAGAGGTGCAACGGCCTGGGGCTCGGGATGGACAAGGGTGACCTCCCGCGGGAGGAGGCCCTCATCCAGCCAGGCGCAGACCTGCTCCACGGCGTGCCGGAGGAGATCCCAGGGGCCCTCCACCAGGCCGCGCCGGAAGACCTCGCGGACGCCCTCCTCAAGGGGCAGCGGCCCCTCGAAGAGGGCGTCCAGCGCCGCGGCCCAGGGCGTGTCGCCCCAGCCCTCGGGCTCCGCCAGGGCCAGTTCGTTGGGCAGGCGGTGGCCGTGGGCCTCCAGGCCGTCCAGGAACCAGTCCACGAGGGGCTGACCGCTGCCGAAGAGCCCCGTCCCCCGGGCCGTGGCCAGCGCAAACTCCGCTCCGCCCAGGCCCGGCACGCAGGCCAGGGCCCGCAGACGCGCGGGCGCCAGGTCCCGCAGACCCGCCCGCAGGGGACCGTCGGCCGGGGAGCGCTCGATCCACAGGCCACGCCGGCCCTGGAGTTCCAGATCCACCGCGTGCCACAGGGCTGCGTCGGGCTCCAGGTAGCCCGCCTGCGCCACCTCACCCAGGAAGGCCTCCAGATGGTCCAGCAGGCCGGCGAGGCTGTGGGGGTTCCGGGGGCTGCCCAGCTCGAGGCCGAAGGGCCGCAGGTCGCGGATCGTCTCCGGGAGGAGGCCATGGGCCATCAGCTCCCGGCAGGCCTGGGACCGGGCCCGCAGGCTGTCCAGGGTCGGGGGCGCCCAGCCCCGCGCCTTCGCCTGCCGGCGGGCCACCCGCAGGTGCAGCGCCATCCCCACCGCACCCGGCACCGCAGGGCGCGGATCGTCCAGCAGCACACCATCGAAGGGGTCATGGCTCATCGGGGGCCTCGGGTGGAAGCATCAGCCTGGCAGGGGCCTGGAGATGACCCGAGCCTGCCATCCTTGGGACGACAATGGCTGTCGCGTCGTGCCGCGGATGGCTCCGACCCTCAGTCGCACGGACCGCCGAGGGCGGCGAGCACCGCCTCGGTGTCGCGGACATGCCCCATGCGGGGGAAGATGCGCGTCAGGCAGTGGGTGTGGGCCTCGGCACTCAGAGCAGCCATGGCGTCCGACGCGAAGACCTGGGCGAATCCCCGCTCGTAGGCATCCCGCGCGGTGCTTTCGACCCCGAACTCGGTGGCGATGCCGCAGAGCACGAGGGTATCGAGACCCCGGCGGCGGAGCTGGAGCTCCAGATCGGTGCCATAGAAGGCCCCCCACTGGCGCTTGAGGATCACCAGATCCCCGGGCGCCCGCTCCAGATCCGGCACCAGGTCCGACCAGCCCGGAGGCATTGGAGCCGCCGGCATGACCTCGTCGGCCGCCGGCCGGAGCCGGTCGCGACCGTCCTCGCATCCCCCCACATGCACCAGCACGGGCATGGCGCCGGTCCGGCGGGCCGCCCGGAGGATGCTGACGGTGTTGGCCACCACCCGCGCGGCGGGATGGGGATGGGTGGTGCGGGCCACGATCCCCTGCTGGAGGTCTATGACGATGATGGCAGTGCGGCGCGGATCCAGGACCAGATCGGGCATGGGCATCTCCTGCACGGGGGTTAGCTGAAGCCCAGGACGGGATGGGGGACGTAGGGCGCCTCCAGGGCGGCGACCTCATCTGCGCCGAGCCGCAGGGAAAGGGCTGCCACGGCATCCTGGAGGTGGTGGGGGCGCGTAGCGCCGACGATGGGGGAGGTGATGACCGGCTTGCCCAGCATCCAGGCGAGAGCCACCTGGGCGGGAGGCACACCTCGGCGGCCAGCCACCTCGCAGACCGCGTCCACCACGCGCCGGTCGGCGGCCTGGGAATCCCCGTAGAGCGACTTCCCGTAGGCGTCCGTCTCGAGGCGCGGAGTCGCCTGGGTGTCCCAGGGCCTCGCCAGGCGCCCCCGGGCCAGGGGACTCCAGGGAATCACGCCGATCCCCTCGGACTGGCAGAGCGGCAGCATCTCGCGCTCCTCCTCCCGGTAGAGCAGGTTGTAGTGGTTCTGCATGGACACGAAGCGGCTCCACCCGTTCCGGTCCGCGAGGTAGAGGGCCTTCGCGAACTGCCAGGCATGCATGGAGGAGGCCCCCAGGTAGCGGACCTTGCCGGCCTTCACCAGGTCGTGCAGCACTTCGAGGGTCTCCTCGACGGGAGTGTCGTAGTCCCAGCGGTGGATCTGGTAGAGGTCAATATAGTCCGTCCCCAGCCGCCGCAGGCTCTCCTCGACCTCGAAGCAGATGGCCTTGCGCGAAAGCCCCCGGCCGTTGGGTTCGTCCCGCATGACGCCATGCACCTTGGTGGCGATGACCACGGATTCCCGGCGGACGTTGGCCTTCAGGAATCGCCCGAGCACCTCCTCGCTGGCACCGCTGGAATAGACGTTGGCGGTGTCGAAGAAGGTGATGCCCAGATCCAGGGCCTGGCGGAAGAAGGGCTGGCTCGCGGCCTCGTCCAGGGCCCAGGCATGGCGCCCCGCCTTCGGCTCCCCTGCAGCGGGAGCTCCGTAGGTCATGCACCCGAGGCAGATCCTCGAGACCTTCAGGCCTGTCCGGCCCAGACGGACGTATTCCATGGGCACCTCCGGGCGGGGGTGGCACCCTCCCCCCACGCAGTCTGCCGCGATCCGCGACGGAGAGCCAGATGGGACTGGGTGCGGATCCCCGACGACGGCATGCGGAGGGCGCCGCCGTACGCAGGAAGGGCGGGCTCACGCCCGCCCTTCGGCCACAGGAAGAAGGTGGGGGCCTACAGGTCCTCCCCATCCACCTCGCTCATGCCCTGGAGTTCCTCGACATGGGCCGCCATGCGGGCGTACTCGTCGTCGAAGTCCTCCCCGCCCGGGAACTCGTTGAGGGTGGGCTCGGGGTACTCGCCCTCCTCGATCTCCAGGTTGCGGTAGTGCGCCATGCCGGTTCCAGCGGGGATGAGCCGGCCCAGGATCACGTTCTCCTTCAGGCCGCGGAGGTAGTCCACGCGGCCCTCCAGCGCGGCCTCGGTGAGGACGCGGGTGGTCTCCTGGAAGCGGGCAGCCGAGATGAAGCTCTCGGAAGTGAGCGCCGCCTTGGTGATGCCGAGCAGCAGGGGCTCGCAGGTAGCGGGGGAGCCGCCATCCTTGATGGTCTGCTCGTTGATCTCCTTGAAGCGGTGCTTGTCCACCTTCTCCTCGACGATCAGCGGGGTGTCGCCCACGTCGGTGATGAGTACCCAGCGCATCATCTGCCGGATGATCACCTCGATGTGCTTGTCGTTGATCGTCACGCCCTGGGCGCGATAGACCTCCTGGACCTCGTTGACGAGGAAGGCCTGGAGGGCCCGATCGCCCTGGACCTTGAGGATGTCGTGGGGCGACACGGCGCCTTCGGTCAGCTTCTCGCCGGCCCGGATCTCGTCGCCGTCCTGAACCTGGATGTGCTTCCCGCGCGGGATGAGGTACTCGGCCTTCTCCCCCGTCTCGGCTTCCACGGTGACCTTCTGGTTGCCGCGCACGCGGTTCCCGTACTTCACCACGCCGGTGACCTCGGTGATGATGGCGGGTTCCTTGGGCTTGCGGCCCTCGAAGATCTCCGTCACCCGCGGCAGTCCGCCCGTGATGTCGGAGGTCTTGGCCTGCTGGCGGGGCGTCTTGGCAAGCACGTCGCCGGGCAGCAGCTCCTGGTTCTCCTCCACCTCGATGTAGGCGCCGGTGGGGATGTTGTAGCGCTTGAGGACCTTGTGGTTCTCCCCCTTGATGTTGATGTGGGGGTGGATCTTGTCGTCCGTGGGATCAATGACCTTCTTGCGGAAGTTGCCGCTGATCGGGTCCTTCTCCTCCTGGTAGGAGACGTTGAGATCGAACTCCTTGAAGTCCGCCACGCCGCCCACCTCGGTGAGCACCACATCGTTGTAGGGATCCCACTCCGCGAGCACCGTCCGGGGCTCGACCATCTCGTTGTCCTTCACCCGGATGATGGCACCGGAGGTGATCTTGTAGCGCTCGCGCTCATTGCCATCCGCATCGGCCACCAGGAGGTAGCCGTTGCGCGTGAGCGCCACGGTCTCGCCCTTGCGGTTCACCACCGTCTTGCCCTCGAGGCCGACGTACTTCACGACCCCGGCGATCTGGGCTTCGTGGGTGCTCTTCTCCGAGGCCCGGCTCGCGGCGCCGCCCACGTGGAACGTCCGCATGGTGAGCTGGGTGCCGGGCTCGCCGATGGACTGGGCCGCGATGACGCCCACGGCCTCACCGAGATCCACCAGGCGCCCGGTGCTGAGGTTCAGTCCGTAGCACTTGGCGCAGATGCCCCGGCGGGCCTCGCAGGTGAGCGCCGAACGGATCTTGACCTTGGTGATGCCGCTGGTCTCGATCTTGAAGGCCAGTTCCTCGCCGATCAGGGTGCCCGAGGCGGCGATGGTCTCGCGGGAGTAGGGATCCACCACGTCCTCGAGCACCACTCGGCCCATGATGCGGTCCCGCAGGCGCGCGCGGATGGTGCCGTCGCTGTTGACGATGGCCTCCACCTCGATGCCGTTGATGGTCTGGCAGTCATCCTCGTTGACGATGACGTCCTGGGCCACATCCACCAGCTTGCGGGTGAGGTAGCCGGAATCGGCCGTCTTCAGCGCGGTGTCCGCGAGGCCCTTGCGGGCACCGTGGGTCGAGATGAAGTACTGCAGCACCGAGAGGCCTTCCTTGAAATTCGCAGTGATGGGCGTCTCGATGATGTCGCCGCTGGGCTTGGCCATCAGGCCGCGCATGCCGGCCACCTGGCGGATCTGGGTCTTGGAGCCGCGGGCGCCGGAATCCGCCAGGATGTAGATGGAGTTGAGGAAGCGGTCCTGCTCGTTGCGCTTCTCCAGCTCCTTCATCATGTCGCTGGCCACCTGGTCGCTGGTCTTGGACCAGACTTCCAGGATGCGGTTGTAGCGGGTGGAAGCGTCCAGGCGGCCCTCGTAGGCCTCCTTCTCGATGGCGCGGACCTCCTCGCTGGCACCCTTGAGCAGCTTGCCCTTGGTCTCAGGCACGACGAGATCGTCAATGCCCACGGACACGCCAGCCCGCATGGCCCACTGGAAGCCGGTGTCCTTCATGGCGTCCAGCATCCGGATGGTGACCTCGGGGCCGTTCAGCTTGTAGGCCCGGTTCACGAGGGAGAGGAGGCCCTCCTTCTTGAGGAGGCCGTTGATGAACGGGACTTCCTCCGGCAGCGCACGGTTGAAGAGGACGCGACCGACGGTCGTGGTCTTCAGCTCGTGCTGGACGGTCTCGGCGGGGGCCTCGAAGACCTCCTGCTCGGAGTTCTTCTTGGGGTCCTTGGCGTGCCAGGCCTCGGTGTCCACCCACTGGCCGCTGTAGCGGATCTGGATGATCGCGTGGGTGTCCACCACGCCGGCCTGATGGGCGGCGACCACGTCGTTGACGTTGCCGAAGACCATGCCCTCGCCCCTGCGGCCGATGCGCTTCTTGGTGAGATAGTAGGCGCCGAGCACGATGTCCTGGCTGGGCACCACGTTCGGGCGGCCGTTGGCGGGGTTGAGGATGTTCTGGGTGGACATCATCAGCACCTTGGCCTCGATCTGGGCCATGGGGCTGAGGGGCACGTGCACGGCCATCTGGTCGCCGTCGAAGTCGGCGTTGAAGGCGGTGCAGACCAGGGGGTGCAGGCGGATGGCCTTGCCTTCCACCAGGACCGGCTGGAAGGCCTGGATGCCGAGGCGGTGCAGGGTCGGGGCACGGTTGAGCAGGACAGGATGGTCCTTGATGACCTCCTCCAGCACGTCCCACACCTCGGAGCGGCCCTCCTCGACCATCTCCTTGGCCTGGCGGATGGTGGCGGCGAAGCCCTTGTGCTCAAGCCGGTTGAAGATGAAGGGCTTGAAGAGCTCCAGGGCCATCTTCTTGGGCAGGCCGCACTGGTGCAGCTTGAGGTCGGGGCCCACCACGATGACGGAGCGGCCCGAATAGTCCACGCGCTTGCCGAGGAGGTTCTGGCGGAAGCGGCCCTGCTTGCCCTTGAGGGCGTCGCTGAGGGACTTCAGGGGGCGGTTGCTCACGCCTCGGAGGAGGCGGCCCCGCTTGCCGTTCTCGAAGAGGGCATCCGCGGCCTCCTGGAGCATGCGCTTCTCGTTGCGCACGATCACGTCGGGAGCCTTGAGTTCGAGGAGCTTCTTGAGGCGGTTGTTGCGGTTGATGACGCGGCGGTAGAGGTCGTTGAGGTCGGAGGTGGCGAACCGCCCGCCGTCGAGCGGCACCAGGGGCCGCAATTCGGGCGGGAGCACGGGCATGACGTCGAGGATCATCCACTCGGGCTTGTTCCCGGAGCGCACGAAGGCTTCGGCTACCTTAAGGCGCTTGGCGATCTTGCTGCGCTTCTGGCTGGAGGGCTCGGTCTTCATATCGTGCCTGAGCTGGACGGTCAGGGCCTCGACATCAACCTGCTTGAGCAGTTCCTTGATGGCCTCGGCCCCCATCTGGGCCTTGAAGCCCTCCCCGTGGAGCGAGCGGGCCTCGCGGAACTTGTCCTCGTTGAGGATCTCACCGGCCTTCAGGGTGGTAGAGCCCGGCTCGGTGACGGCGTACGCCTCGAAATAGAGGACGCGCTCCAGGTCCTTGAGTGGGATATCCAGCAGGTAGCCGATGCGGCTGGGCACACCCTTGAAGAACCACACGTGGCTGACCGGGCTCGCCAGCGCGATGTGGCCCATGCGCTCACGCCGCACGGACTTCTTGGTGACTTCGACACCGCACTTGTCGCACACGACGCCCTTGAACTTCTGCCGCTTGTACTTCCCGCAGAGGCATTCCCAGTCGTTCACGGGCCCGAAGATCCGGGCGCAGAACAGGCCGTCCCGTTCGGGCTTGAGGCTGCGGTAGTTGATGGTCTCGGGCTTGGTGACCTCGCCCCGCGACCAGGAACGGATCTTGTCCGGACTGGCCAGGGTGACGCGGATGCACTCGTAGGCGTTGATGTTCTGGGGTTCTTGGAACATGGAGGCCTCTCTCTCGTCTGGGTTCGCGGGGAAGGGCTCAGCCCTCGATGGTGAAGGCCTCGGGTTCGCTGGCCGCAAGCTGCGGATCCAGTTCCTCCCGGGTCAGCATCTCGACGTCAATGCACAGGGCATTCAGTTCCTTGCGCACCACGTTGAAGCTCTCGGGGAGACCGGGATCCTTGATGGTCTCGCCCTTGATGATGGCCTGGTAGATCTGGGTGCGGCCGTGCATGTCGTCGGACTTGTAGGTGAGCAGCTCCTGCAGCACATGGGCCGCGCCGTAGGCCTCGAGCGCCCAGACTTCCATCTCGCCGAAGCGCTGGCCGCCGAACTGGGCCTTGCCGCCCAGGGGCTGCTGCGTGATGAGGGAGTAGGGCCCGATGCTCCGGGCGTGAATCTTGTTGTCCACGAGGTGGTGCAGCTTGAGCATGTATACGCAGCCGACGTTCACGGGCTGCTCGAAGGCCTCCCCCGTCATGCCGTCGAAGAGCATGGTCTTGCCGGTGGTGTCGGGCCCGAGCTTCCCGTTCTTCTCCCAGGCCTTGTGGAGGAAGTCCTTGATGTCGCCCTCCCGGGCGCCGTCGAAGACCGGCGTGGAGAAGTGGATGCCCAGGGTCTTGCCGGCCCAGCCGAGGTGGCACTCGAGCACCTGGCCGATGTTCATGCGGGAAGGCACGCCCAGGGGGTTCAGCACGATGTCCACCGGGCGGCCGTCGGGCAGGTAGGGCATGTCCTCCACCGGGAGGATGCGGCTCACCACGCCCTTGTTCCCGTGCCGGCCGGCCATCTTGTCGCCGACCTGCAGCTTGCGCTTCACGGCCACGTAGCACTTCACCGTCTTGAGGACGCCGGGCATCAGCTCGTCGCCCTTCAGCAGGCGCTCCATGCGCTCGTTGAGGATGTCGCGCAGGACCTTGAGCTGGCTCTCGGTCTTGTCGAGGATGTCCAGCACCTGCTCCTCGAGACGGGCCTTGCCCGCGGCCACGGACACCTGGCGGAAGCGGTGGTAGGGCACAGCCTCCAGCATGTTCTGGGTGAGCTTCTTGCCCTTGGGCAGCAGCTCCTTCTGGCCCTTGTCGTCCGTGAGGGCCTCGGACAGCTCCTTCCCCTTCAGCAGCGCCACGATCTTCTTCTTGGCCTCGGCGCGGATGATGCGCTCCTCGTCGGAGAGGTCCTTCTCCCACTTGGCGATCTGCTCGCGCTCGATCTGCTGGGTGCGGAGGTCCTTTTCCTGGCCCTTGCGGGTGAAGACCTTGACGTCCACCACGGTGCCTTCGATGCCAGGAGGAACGGTGAGGCTGGCATCCTTCACGTCGCTGGCCTTCTCGCCGAAGATCGCGCGAAGCAGCTTCTCTTCGGGGGAGAGGATGGTTTCGCCCTTGGGCGTGACCTTGCCCACAAGGATGTCGCCGTGGCGCACGGTAGCACCGATGCGGATGATGCCGGACTCGTCCAGGTTCTTGAGGGCCTCCTCGCGCACCTGCGGGATGTCGCGGGTGATCTCCTCGGGACCGAGCTTGGTGTCGCGGGCGTGGACCTCGAACTCCTCGATGTGGATGGTGGTGTAGAGGTCCTCCTTCACCACGCGCTCGGAGATCAGGATCGCGTCCTCGAAGTTGTAGCCGCGCCATGGCATGTAGGCCACGACCAGGTTGCGGCCCAGAGCCAGCTCGCCGTGGTCGGTGCAGGGGCCGTCGGCGAGGATCTGCCCCTCGGTGACGTACTCGCCCTTCTTCACCAGGGGGTCCTGGTTGAGGCAGGTGTTCTGGTTGCTGCGGGCGAACTTCACCAGCGTGTAGATGTCCACGCCGGACTCCTCGCCCTCGGTCTCCGGATCATCCTCCACCCGCACCACGATGCGGTTTGCGTCCACGGTCTCCACGATGCCGGAGCGGCGGCAGACCACGCAGGCGCCGGAATCCTTGGCGGCTACGTACTCCATCCCCGTGCCCACGATCGGGGCCTCGGTCCGGATGAGCGGAACGGCCTGGCGCTGCATGTTGGCGCCCATGAGGGCCCGGTTGGCGTCGTCGTTCTCGAGGAAGGGGATGAGGCTGGCGGCCACGGAGACCACCTGCTTCGGACTCACGTCCATGAGCGTGACCTTCTCGCGGGGCACGATCTTGGTCTCGCCCGCGACCCGGGCGGTGACGTCCTCGTCCAGGATGTTGCCCTGCTCGTCCACGCGGACGTTGGCCTGCGCGATGACGTGCTCGTCCTCCTCCCAGGCGGAGAGGTAGAAGGCGTGCATCTCGTACTTCGCGGGACGCTTCCCGGCCTTGGCCAGCTTCTTGTTCTCGGCCTCCAGCTCGTCGAGGCGGACCACCTGCATGTACTCGAACTTCGAGTCGCCCACACTGGTGACCTTGGCGAAGTGGATGATGCGGCCGTCCTCCACCTTGAGGTAGGGGCTCTCGATGAAGCCGAACTCGTTGATGCGGGCGTAGCAGGAGAGGCTGGAGATGAGGCCGATGTTCGGACCTTCCGGCGTCTCAATGGGGCAGATGCGGCCGTAGTGGGAAGTATGCACGTCGCGCACCTCGAAGCCCGCCCGGTCGCGGCTGAGGCCGCCGGGTCCCAGGGCCGAGAGGCGGCGCTTGTGGGTGATCTCGGACAGCGGGTTGGTCTGGTCCATGAACTGGGAGAGCTGGCTGGAGCCGAAGAACTCCTTCATGGCCGCGATGACCGGCTTGCTGTTGATGAGGTCGTGGGCCTGCAGGGGGCTGTTGGGGTCCTGCGCGATGCTGAACTTCTCCTTGATGGCGCGCTGAACCCGGACCAGGCCCACGCGGAAGCCGTTCTCCAGGAGTTCGCCCACGGACCTCACGCGACGGTTTCCCAGGTGATCAATGTCATCGGCCCGCACCGGCGCGATCTCGTTGGCCTCCTGGCGGGTGGTGTCGTACTTCTTCAGGCGCAGCAGGTAGTGCACGGTGGCGATGAAGTCCTCGGTGCCCAGGGTCCGGAACTCCAGATCGGTGCTCAGAGCCAGCTTGGCGTTGATCTTGTGGCGCCCTACCTTGCTGAGGTCGTACTTCTGGGGGTCGAAGAACATGCCGTAGAGCAGCTTCTTGCTGGATTCCAGCGTGGCGGGCTCGCCGGGGCGGATCTTCTTGAAGAGCTCCTTCGCGGCCTCCTCGCTGTCCTCGGTATGGTCCTTCGCCAGGGTCTCCGAGAAGACCTTGCCGGTGGCATCGTTCTCAGGGAAGAACACGTCGAAGGACTGCACGTTGTTGGCCAGGAACATCTCCAGGTGCGTCTGGAGGAAGGCCTCGTTGGCTTCCAGGAGAACCTCGCCGGTCTCCATGTTCACCACGTCCTGCAGCAGCACCGCGCCGTCGAGGATCTCGCGGTCCACAGGCACGTCCTTGATGCCGGCCTTCTCCAGCTGCTCGACGAGGCGCCGGCTGATCTTCTTGTCCTTCCCGATGATCTCTTCCTTGGTCTTCGGGTGCTTGACGGCCTCGCCCAGCTTCTTGCCGACCAGGAGGTCGCCGGGGGCCACGCTCAGCTTCCCCTTCTTCAGGTAGAAGGTGGCCGGCGTGTAGAAGTGGCGGAGCATGGACTCGTTGTCGCCCAGGTTCTCGCTGAAGAGGCCCAGGGCGCGCATGAAGGTGGCGCCGAGGAACTTGCGCTTGCGGTCGATGCGGGCGTAGAGGAGTCCCTTGGAATCCAGCTCGAACTCGATCCAGGAGCCCCGGTAGGGGATGATCTGGGAGCTGTAGAGGCTCTTGTCGGGCGCGATGCTGAAGAAGACGCCCGGGCTCCGGTGGAGCTGGCTGACGATCACGCGCTCGGTGCCGTTGATGATGAAGGTGCCGCGGTCGGTCATGATCGGCAGGTCGCCGAAGTAGACCTCGGACTCCTGGCTCTGCTTGAACCGGCGGTTGCCCTTGTCGTCCCGGTCGAACTGGTTGAGGCGGACCCGGATCTTGAGGGGGGCGGCCATGGTCTGGCCCCGCTCGACGCACTCCTCCATGGTCATCTTCTGCTTCATGCCCACGGGTTCCTGGCACACGTCGCAGATGGCGGCGGCGTTCTTGTTGCGCGTGCCGCACTTGGGACAGTCCACCGTCGGATCCTTCGGGTGGTCCGACACGATGCTGTGGCCGCACTGCTTGCACTGCGTGCGGAGATGCTCGAGACCCTGGAATTTCTCGCACTTGCAGGCCCAGTGGCCGACGGTGTAGTCAATGAATTCGACTTCCAGTGTCGCATCCGACCCGTCGGCATTCTTGCCGTTGTGGACCGGGAACATGGATTCGAAGACCGACTTCAGTCCGCGGTTCTCCCGCTCGCTGTGGAGCAGGTTCATCTGGAGGAACTCGTCGTAGCTGCGCTTCTGGATGTCAATCAGGTTGGGAATGGGAACCAGGGACCGGATCTTCGAGAAGTCGTGGCGCTGACGGTAGATGTTCTGCTGGACACTCATGGTTCGCTCCGGATGAAGTAGGCGGAACCTTCAAGGAATGCGGCGCTCCGGAGCCGCGGCCCCGGAGAAGGGATCAGGCGTGGAGGTCCCCGTACGCGCCGACGGCCGCCCCACCGCTTGCAAGCGGGTGGCGGGGCCCAGGGGCGATGTCGGTGCTGCGGCGGAAGGAGGTTCGCAACCAGGGGCCTTTGACAGGGCAGAGGATCACGTCCGGAAAGCCGGACGGAAGAAATTATCGTACCAGTACGAGATGAAACCGCAAAGCGCAAGGTGCGCAAGGCACCCCGCGCTTTGCGTATGTACTGGCAACAGTCTACTTGATCTCGACCTTGGCGCCAGCGGCTTCGAGCTTTTCCTTGATCTTCTGGGCCTCGTCCTTGGCCACGCCTTCCTTCACGGCCTTGGGAGCGCCGTCCACCAGGTCCTTGGCCTCCTTCAGGCCCAGACCGGCCACCACTTCGCGGACCGCCTTGATGACGTTCAGCTTGTTGGCGCCCGCATCCGCCAGGATGACGTTGAATTCGGTCTGCTCCTCGGCGGCCGCGGCGGCGGCACCGCCACCCGCGGGGGCGGCGACGGCCATGGCGGCGGCGGAGACGCCGAAGCGCTCCTCGAGGGCCTTGACGAGGTTCGCCAGGTCAAGGACGGTCATGGTTTCGATTTCAGCGATGAGCTGATCAGCGGTGAGAGCCATGTCGGCCTCCTGCATGGATTGAATGGGTTCTGGGTTCGGGGTTCGGGTTCCGCTACTCGCCGGCCTTCTGCTGGCGGATGCCCTCCAGGGCGACCGCCAAACCGGAGATCGGGTACTTCATGAGGTAGAGCAGTTTCGCGATGAGGACCTCGCGGCTGGGCAGTTCGGCCAGCGCCTGGAGCTCCTGGGCACTGACCGGCTTCCCGTCCATGACGCCGGCCTTGAAGATGGCGGCCGGATTGTCCTTCAGGAAACCGTGGACGGCCTTGGCCAGGGCGATGACGTCGCCCTTGGTGGTGGCCACGGCGCTGGCGCCCTTGAAGGCGCCCCCGAGGGACTCGAAGGCGGTGTCCTTCACGGCCAGGCGAAGGAGGGTGTTCTTGCCGACGCGGTAGTGGCCCCGGCTCTCCCGGATGGTCTTCCGGAAAGCCGTGTCCTTCTCCACGACGAGGCCCTTGAACTCGATCACGACGGCCGAGGTGGCCGAGGCGAAGGTTTCCTTGAGCTCGGCGACTTCAACGATCTTCTGGTTCTTTTCCATGGTCGGCCTCCTACTTCTCAACGCCAGCGGTGTTGAGGGCGACGGAGGGGCCCATGGTGGAGGCGATGTACATCGTCTTCACATACTTGCCCTTCGCGGTGGCCGGCTTGGCCTTGTGGACGGCCTCGATGAGCGCCTTGGCGTTCTCCTCCAGCTTCTCGACACCGAAGGAGAGTTTGCCCACGGGGGCATGGATGATGCCGGTCTTGTCCACGCGGTATTCCACCTTGCCCGCCTTGATCTCCTTGATGGCCTTGGCCACGTCGAAGGTCACCGTGCCCGTCTTGGGGTTGGGCATGAGCCCGCGGGGGCCGAGCACCTTGCCCAAGCGGCCGACGCCCTTCATCATGTCGGGGGTCGCGACCAGAGCGTCGAAATCGAGGAATCCGGCGGCGATCTTCTCCACCAGGTCATCCCCGCCGACGATCTCGGCGCCCGCGGCTTCCGCTTCCTTGACCTTCTCGCCACCCGCGATGACCGCCACGCGCATGGTCTTGCCCGTTCCATGGGGCAGGACGATGGTGCCGCGGACCATCTGGTCCGCATGCCGGGGATCCACGCCGAGCCGCATGTGCACCTCGACGGTCTCGTCGAACTTGGCAAACGCCGCGTCCTTGAGAGCACCAAGGGCATCCTTCAGCTCGTAGGGGCGATCTTCGATCTTGGCCGCGGCAGCCCGGTACTTCTTTCCAGGTTTTGCCATATTGGCTCCTACTCGAACGATCTCCCGCGATGACGGTCGCGGTGGCCGGGATCGCCGCACGGTGCGGCTCTCCAAGGAAAGACAGAGACGGAATCAGGATTCGCGCGGGTCCGGGACCCGTGCGACGAAATCAGTCCACGACCTCGACGCCCATGGAGCGGGCGGACCCGGCGATGGAGCGCATGGCGGCCTCGAGGCTGCCGGCAGTGAGATCGGGCATCTTCACCTTGGCGATCTCGGCAAGCTGCGCCTGGGTGATCTTGCCCACCTTCTGCTTGTTGGGGGTGGGGCTACCCTTCTCCAGGCCGATCTTCTTCTTGATGAGGACGGCGGCGGGTGGGGTCTTCAGGATGAAGCTGAAGCTGCGGTCCGCATAGACGGTGATGACGACCGGGAGGGTGGTGCCCTTCTCCACGGCGCCCACGGACTTCGCGTTGAACTGCTTCACGAACTCCATGATGTTCACGCCGTGCTGGCCGAGGGCGGGACCGACGGGAGGCGCCGGGGTGGCTTCGCCCGCAGGCAGCTGCAGCTTGATGTAGCCGGTGATCTTCTTGGCCATGTCTCGTGCTCCCGCGGCTGGTTCCGGCACATGCCGGCGACGACCGCCTTGCAGGGCGGCGCAAGCAGCGCCGACCGGGGTTGAAAAGGTCCCGACCCATGCGGACCGGGACTTGAAAGTCTACCGAATCGAAGGACGAAAGTCTTCAAGAAATGAGGGAATGCCAAGGCCCGGCTGCGCCGCAGGGGCTCACGGGGGAGCCTTCATCTCCGCGGCAGGCCGCGGGGGTTCAGCACGAGGCGCTAGGGATCCCATGGAGGGCGCGTGGCGCGGGCCTCCGGACAGCGCTCACCGCTTTTCGACCTGGATGAAGTCCAGCTCGACGGGAGTGGAACGGCCGAAGACGGTCACCATGACCTTGATGGTGGAACGCTCCTCGTGGACCTCGTCCACATCTCCCTCGAAGTTGGCGAAGGGGCCGTCAATGATGCGGACCTTCTCGCCCTTCTCGAAGTGGTACTTCGGCTTGGGCTTCTCCTGGGTCTCCTCGGTGTGGTGCATGATCTGACGGACTTCCTCGTCCGTCAGGGGCGTGGGCCGCTTCTTGTTCGCGCCCACGAAGCTGGTCACCTTCGGCGTGTTCCGGACCAGGTGCCAGTCGGCGTCCGCCATCTCGACGGAGCCGTCCGGCTTGCGCTCCACCTGGATCTGCACCAGGAGGTAGCCGGGGAAGGACTTCCGCTTCTTGACGACGCGCTCCTTCCGGCCGGACTTGGCGTCCACCTTCATTTCCTCGTAGGTCTCCTCGGGGATCTGGATGTCCCCGAAGCTGCCTTCGCGCTCTTCCATCTTGATGCGCTGGCGGAGGTGCTCCATCACCTTGGCTTCGTAGCCCGAATAGGTGTGGATGATGAACCACTTCAATTCCCTTGCCTGCGCCGGGGATCCGGCGTCCGCGGGGGTGCTCACGAGGTCGGACACGAGGCCTCCTAATGGCGGGGGAGGAGGTAGTCGAAGCCCCGAGCCAGAACCCAGTCCGCGGCCCAGAGGAAGACCCCCACGAAGAGCGAGATGAGCACGACGACCCAGGTGGAGGAGAGCACCTTGTCCCGGCTCGGCCAGTCCACTCGGTCGAGTTCGGCCTTCAGATCCTTGGCCTGCTTCTTGATGGTTCCGATCACGTCGGCCCCCAAGGCGTATCGTTCTGAAAAGCCCGGCCCCGTGCGGATCCGCCGGGGCCGGAATGGCAGGGGAGACAGGGTTCGAACCCGCGACCTGCGGATTTGGAGTCCGCTGCTCTACCAGCTGAGCTACTCCCCTGTGGCAGCCGTCCGCGCCTCACGACATGGACGGCCTCCATCGGGACCGGAGACTACTTGGCCTCGCGGTGTACCTTCACGCCACCGCAGAAGCGGCAGAACTTGTTGAATTCAAGCTTGCCCGTGGTGGTCTTCTTGTTCTTGGTGGTGCTGTAGTTCTTGCGCTTGCACTCCTGGCACTGCAAGTGGACGATCTCGCGCATGGAACCTCCTTCTGGGACGGGTGCGATCCTGGCCTAGGCCAGGATCTCGCCCACGTTGCCCGCGCCGACGGTGCGACCGCCCTCACGGATGGCGAACTTCAGACCCTTGTCCATGGCGATGGGCTGGATCAGCTCGACGGTCAGGGTGACGTTGTCGCCCGGCATGACCATTTCACGGCCGGCCTCGAGCTCGATGGAA
>DAIDKC010000197.1 GCA_027451045.1 Holophagaceae bacterium
GGCGGGGGCCCAGCTCCAGGATTCTCCCCGCAGCAGGCCCCCCACGCCGCAAAGCCCGCCATACACCAGGCCCAGACCCAGCAGGATCCACTTGGCCCGCCGGGCCCAGGGGGCTCTCAGCCGGGGAACGGCGTAGAGGACGGCCCCCAGGAGGACGGCACCGTAGAGCGCCAGGACCGGCCAGCGGGTCCAGTGGAGGATCTCCTGCAGACCGAGGAAGTACCAGGGACCTTTGACGACGGAATCCAGGCCATCGTGGAGGCCCGGAGAGAGTCCCAGGGAGAGCAGCGTCGCGGCCAGGCCCGTGGCCAGGAAGGCTGGAAGCCTGGGCCAGAGCCGACGGGCGTGCTCCTGGATGAAGAGCCACACCAGGATCGTGGCCGTGGCCGCATGCTGCACGTACACCACGTCCAGGCGCCCCCCGCGGCCGAACAGCAGGGTGACCAGCGGCGCGCCCACGCCCGGAACCTGGCCCAGGATCTGGGAGACGATGCGCAGGGCCTGCTGGCCTTCGACATCGCCCCGGAGGAGGAATCCGCTCAGCATGAGGAAGAGCAGGATGGGCACCGTCAGGGTGAGCCGGAGCCAGGCACCGCGCCGGACCCTCCCCTCGGTGCTCAGCCGCAGGTGATCCGCGAGGTGCAGGACGGACAACACCAGACAGAACTGGGCAGACCAGTAGTGCAGGTTGCGGAAGAAGCTGCCGGGCGCGTTGGCCAGTAGCAGGGTGGCGATGGAGTCGTAGGCGTGGGCGGGATCGTAGGGGATGGCCAGGACCACCCCCGTGAGGGCTGCCAGGACGAAGGACGCCGTGGCCAAGTCCCCCAGTGTGCCCCAGGGGGTTGCGAGGGGCGCGGGTCTAGGACTGGACACGGGCGATCCATCCCCCAGAGGATCCGTCCGGTTCCAGCTTCACGGGGAGGAGCGGGCGCGAGGCCGGTCCCCGGGCCACGGATCCATCCGGATGGAACCGGGAACCGTGGCAAGGGCAGACGGCTTCACCGTCCTGGATGCGGTCCAGGCGGCAGCCCAGGTGGGTGCAGCGGCTGGAGAAGGCCCGGGGCTGGCCGGAGGCCTCGCGGAAAGCAAGCACCGGACCCTCGATGGAGAGCCCATCGGCGAGATCCGCGGGAAGGTGGACCGTCTCGGGTTCCTGCCGGACGCGGACCTCCCGCAGCATGGCCACCAGCACTCCTGCGAAGGACGCGCCGCACAGGAAGAGGATCCCTCGCCGGAGGGCCTTCCGGCGCTCGGGCGAGAATGTCCTGTGCGCGTTCCTGATCATCCAGAACCTGCTGCAACCTGCGTCCATGGCCGCCTGTCCATGGTAGTCGCCCGCCTCAACGGGTTCGGTGGATCCGGGGTGGAACGGATCACATCTGGGATCGCGCATGGGGGCCGAAAGGGACCATACTTTTATATGGCCCAGTCTGCCTCTGCCCTCACCGCCACTGAATCCCGGGTGCTTCATGTCCTGGGCGGCTGGCCCGGCGACCGGCTGCCTCCGACATTGCGCGAGCTGGCCGCAGCCTTGGGGTGGAGCACGGCTGCCTCCGCACGCGAGTACCTCGGGCGCCTCCAGGCCAAGGGGCTGGTGGCGCTGGAACCTGGACGCGCCCGGGCCATCCGTTTGACCCGGACCGGACAATCCGTCCTCGAGGTCCGCCCTTCCGCGCGTCCCGCCTCCGCCCTTCCTCCGGATTCGATGACCGGCCCCCAGGCGTTCATGGGTCTGCTCGAAGCCCATGCGAGGACGATCCCCTTGCGCAAGGGGGGCTTCCTCTGGCACGAAGGAGATCCCGCGGATCGGCTCGTGCAGGTGGAGCACGGGCTGCTCCGGGCCATCCGGACCTTCGAGGATGGTCGTAGCGCCACCCTCATCCGGTTCGGCCCCGGCGATGTGCTGGGCTTCGCACCCTTTTTCGACGGGGCGGGCTATCCGGCCAGTGTGGAGGCCCTGGAAGCTTCCCGCGTGCGGGTGGTCCATCGCCAGGATCTCGACGCCGCCATGAAGGATCCCCGCATCAGCATGGCGCTCCTGGCGCTCCTGGCGCGGCAGCTCCGCAAGGCCTTCGACACGATCGAGCACCTCTCCATCCGCAGCGCCGTGAACCGGGTGGCTTCGGCCCTGGAGCCGCTCGTGCCCGGCGGCCCCTACCCCATGGTCGCCATTCCGGGAACCTCCCAGGCCTTCGCGGATGCCATCGGCTTGACGCCCGCTTCCCTGTCCCGAGCCCTGGCCCTGCTGGTGCGCAAGGGCGTGCTGCACCGCCTGGGCCCGGGCAAGTACCAGGTGATCCGCCTGGACGCGCTCCGGCACCTGGCTTCGGGGGGGGATTCCGACCGGACTTGATCCAGGACAAGGCCCGCTGCCCGGGGCGGGCGGATCTTGTGCATGGCGGCTGCAACCAAGCCGCGCCTGGAGTCCCCATGACCGATCCCCACGCTTTCCTCTCCGCAGGTCAGCTCCTGCATGGCCACAAGTGCCCCGCCATGCCCCTCGGATTGCGCGTCGGCGCTGCGGCGCTGGATGCCCTGGGTGTCCCCCGGTCCACGGATGGCCAGCTCGAGGCCATCCTGGAACTGGGAGATGGCCACTGCTCGCACTGCTTCGCCGACGGCGTGCAGATGATCACCGGCTGCACCTTCGGCAAGGGCAACATCCGGAAACTGGGCTACGGCAAGTTCGGGCTGACCCTGGTGGACCGTGCCACGGGCCGCCGGGTGCGCGTGGCTCCCCGGGCGGAGGCGCAGATGGGTTCGCGACAGAGCCCCTTCTTCCTGGACTACCGCAGGGTGGGCATCCCGGCCTCCCAGGTTCCCCCGGAGGTGGTGGAGCCCCTCATCCAGAAGGTCATGAACGCGCCCGTGGGACAGCTCCTGAAGGTGGGCGAGGTGGAAACGGGACCGGTCGTCGCCGGCAGCGGGGAGACCTTCGACATCTTCCTCTGCGAGCAGTGCGGCGAGTTGACCGTGGAGGCCTACGGCCGCACCCAGGGCGATCGGAGGCTCTGCATCCCCTGCTCGGCTGCCGCCCCATCCAAGGCTTGAATCCAACCCATCCCGGAGGGCCTGCCATGACCACCATCGAGGAGTTTGCCGCGCATCTGGACGACTACACGGGCCGCCTGTCCCGGGCCGTCGAGAAGCTGGAGATCGAGCGGTCCCGAGGGGCCCTGAACCGCGATGAGCAGATGGACCTGATCGGGGATCTCCGCCAGACCGTCCGGGAGCGGCTGATCCGGCCCTGGCGCCGACGTGCCGTCACGGCCCTGATCCTGGGCCTGCTCCTGCTGGCCGCGGCGCTCCTGCTCCCACCCGGATGGCCGCAGATCCTGCTCCTCCGGTGGAGCGCGTCCGGGGCGGGCATCCTGATCCTGGCCTGGGGTGGCTACGGGGCCGGGAAGGCTCAGCACTACCGGCATCTGGAATGTGTCTGGCTCAAGGACCTGGAAGCGGCGGTCCAGATGGGCGGCACCGTATTCGACATCCAGCATTCACCGAGGCACCCATGAGCCACGACCATGCCCACAGCCATGCACCGGCTCCGGAGGCCATGAACGGGGCCTTCCTGGCCGGCATCCTCCTGAACACCGCCTTCCTTCTGGTGGAGGTCATCTACGGCCTGCGCAGCCACTCCCTGTCCCTGGTGGCGGATGGCGCCCACAATTTCGGGGATGTGCTGAGCCTGGGGCTCTCCTGGTTCGCGGCGTGGCTGGTGGGGCGGCAGGCCACGGCCCGGCGCACCTACGGCTACCGGCGCGCAGGGATCCTCGCGGCGCTGGTCAACGGCATGCTCCTGCTGGCGGCCACGGGTGGCATCCTGTGGGAATCCCTCCAGCGCCTCTGGCATCCCGAGCCTGCCCAGGGCCTGACCATGATCGTGGTGGCCGGGCTGGGCACCCTGATCAACCTCGGCAGCGCCCTCTTCTTCCTCCGCGGCAGCCATGGCGATCTGAATGTGCGCGGCGCCTTCCTGCACCTGATGGGCGATGCCGCCGTCTCCCTGGGGGTGGTGGCTGGAGGGATCGGCATCCTGCTCACGGGATGGCTCTGGCTGGATCCGGCCATCGGCCTCGTGGTGGGCATCCTCGTGATGGTCCAGTCCTGGCCCCTGTTCCGGAGCGCCCTGGATCTGTCCCTGGACGCCGTCCCCGCGGACGTGGATCTGGGCCAGGTCCGGGCACTGCTGCTGGAAGCCCCGGGCGTGCTGGACCTCCACCACCTCCACGTCTGGGCGATCTCCACCACCTCCACCGCCCTGAGCGTGCACCTGGTGGCCGGCCCCGGAACCGATGCCGCGGCCCTGGTGCACGACCTGGCTCATGAACTCCAGCACCACTGCCACATTGACCACGCCACGATCCAGGTCGAGTCCGCCGCGGGCGGAGACTGCCTCCTCATGCCCAAGGCCGGCCCCGCGTCGCAGCACAGCCACGCCTCCCCCGAGGCCGTCCATGGCCACACCCACCCCTGAACAGGGTCACGCGATGAATCCACTCCGTTCCCCCTGGCTGCTGGCGATGATGGTCGCCCTTCCTGCCGTGGCCCAGGCCCCGCTCTCCTATGCCGACATCCTGGCCCGGGCGCGGCCCACGACCGAGCAGGTCCGCCTGGAGTCCAGGCTCGCCGACCTCCAGATGCAGCTCCAGGACACCCGGGGCTTCCTCCGGGAAGGGCCGACGGTATCGGTGGAGGGTGCGGCCCGGCGTCCCTCGGGCCTGCCCGCCTACACCGACAAGGCCGCGGAGATCGAGTTCCCCCTCTTCCTGGCGCCACGGATCCGCCGCGGACTGGAGGCCAGCCTCGGCCAGGCCCATCCCCTGCTGGTGGAATCCGCCCGCCGAGAGGCAGCCCTCCGGGTGAAGTTCGCCTACCTGGAGGCCTGGCTGGCCCAGCGCACCCTGGC
>DAIDKC010000198.1 GCA_027451045.1 Holophagaceae bacterium
GGTGCGTTTCCAGCGTGCCGTCGGCGGCGCGGTAGCGCACGGCGATGCGGCGTTCCGTCACCGGCCGCAGCGCCTTGCCGTAGCGGTAGTACAGCTTGCCGCCCTGGTGCACGATGGTTTCGGCGAACTCGTCCACCGCATCCAGGCCGGTCGAGGTATGCATCCAGCCGATGTGCCTGTTGAAGCCCTGGTAGATGAAGAACTGCCCCCAGGTGACCGCGCCGTAGGCATCGAGCCCGGCATCGCTGGACATCTGGAGCTCCGACCGGAAGAAGAAGGAGGTGTGGGGGTTGATCAGCAGCAGCGCGTGGCCGTGCACGGTGAGCTGCGGGGCGATGGCGATGCCGTTGGAGCCCGAGGGTTCGCGCCAGCTCGAGGGGGTTTCGGTGCCTGCCGGGGCAGGCGCACCGTGGCCGTAGAAGGCGGCGAGGGCGGGCAGGGAGACCCGTTCGATGTCGCCGCCGATGCTGCCCTCCGTGAAGCTCAGGGCCATCCAGGGCTCGAAGCGGGTGAGGACGCGCGGATGCACCCCGGGATGGGTGGCGAGGTAGTCGTTCAGCCCGTCGGCCCAGGCCTGCATCAGGGACTGGAGCCAGGCGGGGCTCTGGGCATAGAGGCGCTTCAGCGCCACCGGATCAATGAACAGCTTCATCCGCAGGTCCCGCCAGATCCCGGAAGCCCCATCGGCTTCGGCACGGCGGCCCAGCGCATCGAGGTAGTTGGTCTCGATCCGGTTGAAGTCGTCCTCGGCCTGGGCGTAGGCCATGCCGAACACCGCGTCGGCATCCGTCCTGCCGTGGACGTGGGCGATGCCCCAGTCGTCGCGGGTGATCGTGACTGCCTGCGCCTCGCGGCGCCAGCGCGCCCGTTCGGGGGTCGCTGCGGGGGCCGGCAGGAGCGAGGCCGCGAGGGTGCAGGCGGCCGCACAGCCTGCGGGCCAGGGACGAAGCCTGGGAAAGATGCCTGGAGGGATCATGCCCCCATGCTACTGGGCTTCAGAACTGGAATCCGGCGGAGATGAGGAGGCTCTTGAGCTGGGTGTCCCGCTCGTCCTGGGTGCGGGGCTGGCCCATGATCCGCTTCCAGTCGGCGGCGTACTCGAGCTTGAGGGGGAATCCCAGCTTGAGGATCAGGCCGACGCCGAGGGTGGTGCGGAGCGGCGGGAAGGGATCGGGCGTTCCGGGGGCCGGATTAAGGGAGCGGTACACCTGGCCCGAATCGGTGAAGACCTCCCCCCAGATGCTCTGCATGCCCAGGAGGGGGAAGCGGTACTCCAGGGTGGCCAGGGCGAGCCCCTGGCCTCCGAGGGGGATGATCTGGGGCAGGAGCGTCCCGCCTCCTGTGGTCCGCAGGATCGGCCCCAGCATGTCCGGCTCCACCCCCCGGACCGAGAAGGGGCCGCCGCCGAAGAAGCGCTCGGAGAGGGGGAGATCCTCGGCGCTGTGGGCGGTGGGGCGCGCCAGGCCGATCCGGATGCCGGCACTGACCACCCCGTGCTCGGCGCGGAATCCGATGGGCCAGTTCCACTGCTTGCGCACATCCAGCTTCACGAAGCTGCTGTTGGCGCTGGTCCCGAGCATCTGGTTGGCGAGCTCGAGCTGGGCCATGAAGTAGGTCCCCGCGGTCGGATCGTAGGGCTTGTCCCGGTGGTCCACCACCAGCTGGAGGTAGGGTGCGGAGATGATGCTGCGGGGGGGCGTGCGGGCCAGGTAGAAGAGGTCCTGGTTGGAGATGAGGGGCACGTTGTTGGCGTCGGTGTTGGCGGCCACCTCCACGCGCTCGAAGCGGTAGCCCAGGGTCACGGTCTGGGCCTCGCCCAGCCGCCAGGAGAGGGAGGTGGTGAAGCGCCGGCGCCGGGCGAAGAAGGCGGCCTGGGCCTCCTCGATGTAGGCGCCCTCCATGTGCATGCGGGTGTGGTCGTGCAGGATGGAGGAAAGCGAACCGGGGCTGAACCAGGGATCGGTGTAGCCGATGCTGTAGGTGTCCACGGAGCGCTTGACATCGCCGGTAGGGAAGGCCCGGCGGAGGGCCGGGATGTTGAGGGTCTGGTCGCCGGCCCGGGCACCGAAGTCCAGGACCCGGCCCATGCCCCCCACATCCAGGCGCTGGGCGTTCCATCCGAAGTGGTAGCCCTGGGTCCGGTCGTACCCGAAGGATTCGGTGAGCACCCAGGGATTGCGCTCCTGAAGGCGCAGGGCCAGATCGCCGCGCTTCCAGGGGGGGCTGGTCTGCCCGGGCAGGTCGGAGACCGTGAGCATGTCCACGCGCTGGAAGGCTCCGAGGGAGGCGATCCGCATCTGCGACTGGTCCAGTCCGGCCGGATCCAGGGGCTGCCCGGCCTGGATCCCCGCCTCGCGAAGCACGGCCTCCGCCCGAGTGCGGTCGCTGCCCTGGACCACCAGACGGCGCACGGTGTCCAGGGCCTGGGGCGGGACCTCGAGCCGGACGGTCTCCTCATCTCCCCCGTCCTGCTGGAACGCGATCCGGACCCGCGGGTCGGCGGCCCCCAGGGATGAGAGGCGCTGGCGGAGGTCCGAGAGAGCGAGGGCCAGGTCGTTGCGGACCAGCGGGATGGGCGGGTCGAAGACCAGTGCGCGGCCGCCGGGCCTCGCCTCGAAACGGGCGGTGCAGTTCCGGTGGCTGGGCTGGTCGGAGGTGTAGCGTCCCGGAGGCGCACCCCGGAGGGGAAGCGGATGGTCGGCGAAGACGAGCAGGAGGCTCCGGGCCAGGTCATTCATGGGGAGAGAGGGATCGGACGGGAGGTCCAGCTCCAGGGACCGGAGGAGGTGGCGGCGGCCCTCGCGCACCAGGAGGTGGACGTCCACGGATCCGTCCGGGTTCGTATCCACCCGGCGGCGGACGCGGATGTCCATGAAGCCCTGCTGGAGGTAGAAGGCACTCAGGCGGTCCTCGAGGCCCCTCATGGTCGCGCCCTTTGCGTAGGGCAGGCGGAAGAAGGCCCGCCGGGGGAGCTTCAGCGCTGCGAGGAGTTCCTGTTCGGGCAGGGCCCGGTTCCCGTCCACCTGGACCTTCCGGATGAGGCGGCGGGGCCCCTTCTCCACGTGGAAGGTGATCGTCACGGCCTCCGGGTGGGCGGCCGTCCCGCGGGTGATCCGCTGCCCGTAGGAGACGCGCACCTCCGGGTAGCCCTGGTCCCGGTAGTAGGCGGCAATGCGCCCACTGCCCTGGTCCAGGAGGCTGGGGGCGTAGCGCTCGGCGCGGGCCAGGGGCACGAAGTCCGTGAGCCTGGGCCGGCCCGCGAGGGTCCCGAAGGTGCTCATGCCCTCGGCCTCGAGGCTGACCTTGGGGCCGGGCTCCACCGAGAGGGCCACGAGGCCCCGAGAGGGGTCCGCCAGGACGGCATGGACCGTGCCTTCGAGCCGGTGGTCCTTGACGAAGCGCTGGCGGATCCGCCGCTCGACCTCCTGGGCCATGCCGGCGGTCCAGAGGGTGCGGCCCGGGCGGAGGCCGGCTGCCTTCAGCAGGTTCTTCTCCGAGTAGGGCGCGGGCTGTCCCGAGATCGCCACGTCCCGGACCAGGGCGGGCGGACCGAGGGCGACCCGGATCAGGAGATGACGGCCCTCCTCCTGGGGCTCGAGGGCCAGCCGGGCGGCCGGATAGCCTGCCTCCCTCAGCCGTGTCTCCGCCCTTCGCTGGAAGGCCGCCAGCCGCATGGGGCCCAGGTGCTGCCCGTCCTGGAGTTCAGGGAGGAGTCGGCGCCGGAGGGGTTTGGGCAGGGCATCTCCGCCCCAGGACCAGCCCGCGAGGGGCGCGAGGGGCTCCAGGCGCACCCAGGCCTCTCCTGAGGGCGCCAACCCCCCGTCCACGCGGCGGAAGCGATCCACCAGGCGGACCGCCGCCAGGGCCTGCTGGAAGCCGGCGGCGTCCACCCACTGGCCGGGGCGCAGGCCCAGGGCGGCCCGGGCGAAGGCCTGGTCGTCCTGGGAACCTCCCTCGATCCGGACGGCCTTGAGCTGCAGCTTCCCGGACACCTCCCCGCCCCGGGCGCCGGACGCCAGGGCCAGCAGGACGCATCCCAGGACTGCGCGGCGGCTCACTCGCTAGAAGCCGGCGAGGGCCTCTTCCTCGGTGTCCCTCACATCGAAGACCGAGTGCAGGCTGGTCATCTTGATCAGGCTGAAGATCTTATGGCTCATGCCGCAGATGCGGAGCTCGCCCCCCCGGCCCTTGATCGAGGTGTAGCACCCCACGAGCTCGCCCACGCCCGAGGAATCCAGGTAGCTCACCTTGCTGAAGTTCAGGATGATCTTGCGGTGGCCGTTGGCCACGGCGGTGCGCACGGCCTCACCCAGTTCCTGGTCCCCATCCCCCAGCGTGATCTTGCCTTCCGGTGAGAGAACGAGGATCTCGTTGTGTTGGTGGCTGTTCATGATCATAGGGGCCTCGAGATGAGGGGGCCAGTGTAGCAAGGTGCACGGGTCCAGGAGCAACGGGTTCGGCACGGGGTCTGCA
>DAIDKC010000199.1 GCA_027451045.1 Holophagaceae bacterium
CGGCCCGGGCCGCCGTCGAGGCCGCCCTGCCGGAGGTCCACTGGCCGGGCATGCAGGTCCGGCGCGACATCGGCCTCAAGGCCCTGCGGCATGCCGAGGCCGGAAAGACCGTCCAGGATCCCTGGTGAACCGTTCATGAGGCCCCTGCTTCCATCGGCCGGAAGGTCCAGGCCCCGGGACGCAGGGCGCGGCACACTCGCCGGGTGGAGGGAGAAATGAGCGTCCCATCGCGACTCCAGGCCGGGCAGAAAGCAACGGGCATCCGGCTGTGGAGCTGGTATGCCACGCACCTGTCCTGCGCCCGCCAGAAGGACCACTGGTTGCTGCGGATCCTGCGGGAGGCTGGCCCATGCCTGACCCTGCTCGGACTGGCCCACTTGCTGCCAGGTCAGGATCGGCCTTCTTTTCTTCGTGGGAATACCTTCGATTTCCTGTTCGGCCTCCTGTTCGGGATGGGCGCCACATGGACTGTCACTTTTGGGTTCACCCGCCTCCCGCACAACGGATGGCGCTGGGTGCGGTTCCTTGGAATGGGAGCCCTCGGCGTTGTGCTCCTGTTCTGGGCTGGGGAGGGTGTAGGTTCCCTTCACAACACCCTCTGCCGGACTCAGGGCACTGCTGTCTGGGCCACATCCATGGCTTCGGTGCCCTCGTTCCTGGCCGCCTGCGTCCTGACGATCCTGTTCGCGGTGTTCCTCAGCCGCATCGAGCGCCACCGCCGGGAGGCCGAGGAACAGCGCCGGCTGGCCGAGGATGCCCAAGGGGCGGCCCTGCGCTCCCGCCTCGCGCCCCATTTCATCTTCAACGCCCTGAATACCCTGCACGCCCAGATCGAGCAGGATCCCAAGGGGGCCGAAGCCACGACGGAACGCCTGGCGCATCTGTTCCGGCAGGTGGTCGAAGCCGCCGAGGTGCCGAGGGTTCCCCTCAAGCAGGAGCTGGCCTTCGTGGAGGCCTACCTGGGCATCGAACAGGCGCGGCTGGGGGACCGCCTGAAGGTCTCCGTCGAGGTCCCCGAGGACCTGGAATCGGTCGAGGTCCCGCCGCTCTCCCTGCAGATCCTGGTGGAGAACGCGGTGAAGCACGGCGTGACGCCCCTGGAGCGGGGCGGGGAGATCCGCATTGGCGCCAAGCGGGCGGGGGATGTCCTCAAGCTCTGGGTGGAGGACCCCGGCAACGGCGTCAGCTCCACCCGCGGCACGGGCACGGCCCTGGAGATCCTGCGCCAGCGGCTGGAGAAGCCCGAGGATCTTGAGATGGGGATGGCTGACGGTCGGCACCGGGTGTCCTTCCGCTGGAGGCTGGCATGATCCGGGACGCGTGGGCGAGCCAAGCCGACCGTGCCTGGGCGGGGTTGAAGCGGCGGCTCAGGGAGCCCTCTCCCCGACGGAGCCTGCTTCGACAGGGGTGGCTGGGCCTTTTCGCAGGGCTGCTGGTGTTCAGCACCCTTGAGCAGGCCCTCCAGTCGCGGCTCGGGCTGCGCAACGCCGACCTGCTGGCGCTTCTGTATGGCCTCGGGGCCGCCGGCCTGCTGCTGCGCACCCGAGCCCAGTCGCTGGGTTGGGCTGGCCGCTGGGAAATTGAAGGCCGTCGCCTGTCCGCGGAATCCCGGTTCCTCCCGGGCATGTTCTGGGTCCGCCTGCCGGTGATGGTACTGCCCATCCTGGCCACGGAAGCCCTGATCCACTGGGTGGGCTTCCCAAAATCGTCGGTGTGGTACGGCTTCGCCTTCGGGACTTTCTGCCTGATGACTTCCTGGGAGAACGCCGCCCGCAGTCTCGTGCCCCGCCTCCAGGACGCCCGCGCCAAGGCCCTGCGGAGCCGCCTCGCCCCCCATTTCATCTTCAACGCCCTGAACACCCTCAAGGCCCAGATCGCCTTGGATCCCGCGGGCGCCGAGGCCATGACCGACCGGCTGGCCCGGCTCTTCCGCCAGGTACTGGAGGTATCCGATGCCCCGGCCATTCCCCTGAACCAGGAACTGGCCTTCGTGGAGGCCTACCTGGGCATCGAGCAGGCGCGGCTGGGGGACCGCCTGAAGGTCTCCGTCGCGATCCCCGAGGACCTGGAATCGGCCGTGGTTCCGCCCCTGTCCCTCCAGGTGCTCGTGGAGAACGCTGTGAAGCATGGCGTGACACCCCTGGAACAGGGTGGGGAGGTGCGCATCGGTGCGGCTCGGCGCGAGGGCGATCTGTACCTCTGGGTGGAGGACCCAGGGACGGGTGTCAGTGCCCAGCGCGGATCCGGCACAGCCCTGGAAACGCTGCGCCAGCGGTTGGCGAGGCCCGATGACCTGATCATGGCATGCACCCCTTCGGGGTTCCGCGTAGGGTTCCACTGGAGGCAGTCATGATCCGCATCGTCGTGGTGGAAGACGAACCGCTGGCGCGGCAGCACCTGGTGGACCTGCTCGGGGAACTGCCGGGCGTGGCGGTGGTGGCCTCGGCGGAGAACGGGCGGATGGGGCTGGCGGCCATCGCGGAACACCAGCCCGATGCGGTCTTCCTCGACATCGAGATGCCGGGCATCAAGGGCACGGAGCTGATGCACATGCTGCCCGACCCCCGGCCTGCCCTGGTCTTCGTGACCGCCTACCCCCAGCACGCCATCGAGGCATTCGCGGGCGGCGCCGTGCACTACCTGCTCAAGCCCATCTCACGGGTGGGCGTGGCCCAGGCCCTCTCCCGCATCCGCCCGAAGGACGAGCCGCTCCAGAAGGAGTGGCTGCGCATTCCCGTGCGGAAGAAGGGCACCACGCGGCTGCTTCGCCCCGAGGAGGTGGAGGCGCTGGTGGCCGACCTCGGCGACTGCGTGGCCTGGACCGCGGAGGGTCGCCTGCCCGTGGACGGCAGCCTGGCCCACTGGGAGGACCGTCTGGCGGACCACGGATTCATGCGCGTCCACCGGAATGCCCTGGTGCGCCTGGAGGCGGTGCGGGAGATGACGGTGGAGGACGAGCTGGTGCTGCCGTCGGGACGACTGCCCATCAGCCGTCGGCGCATGGAGGAGGTCCGGCGGACGCTGGGCCTCTGATCAGCGGGCCTGGCGCATCAGCCAGACCGTCGAGGCCAAGGTCAGGAGTATCAGGGTCGTGGCCCCCGCCGCCCGGTGGAATCGCGGGAAGACGGTCTGGTGGCTGCGTCCTTCCCGCCAGGCCAGGGCCTTCCTACCCAGGGCCATCGTGCCTCCCCCGCACACGAGGACTCCCACACCCGCGCCCCACAAGAGGCCAGGCAGGTCGGGGATGGCCAGGAGAACCCGAACCGCCACGAGGGCGAAGGCGGCCACCATCAGGTGGGCATGGCGGCGCAAATCGCCCCGCCGCGCAGCACGAAGGCCCAGGGCCAGCAGGAGCGCGGTGGGGAGCAGGAGCAGGTCGGGCACGTCAGAGGGGTAGGGCTTCCAGCCGCTTCTCCCCCTCCCAGCGGTAGAACCCGGAGCCGGACTTGCGGCCCAGGCGTCCCGAGGCCACCAGCTGGCGGAGCAGGGCAGGGGCCTTGAACCGGGGCTCCCCGAAGGCCTCGAAGAAGACGTCGGCCACACTCTGCATGGTGTCCAGGCCGATGAAGTCGCTCAGGTGGAGCGGGCCCATGGGATGGCCCGCGCCGAGCTTCATGGCGGCATCGAGATCCTCCACCGTGGCGAGGCGCTGCTCCGCGCAGCGGATGGCGTCGAGGAGGTAGGGCACCAGCAGGCGGTTCACCACGAAGCCCGGGGCATCCGGTGCCAGCACCGCCGTCTTGCCCAGCCGTGCCACGAAGTCCTTCAGGGCGGCCACGGTGTCCTCGGAGGTCCCGAGGGCCCGGACGATCTCCACCAGCGGCATGGCCGGCACGGGGTTGAAGAAGTGGAGGCCGGCCATCCGGGGCAGGCGTCCGGGGCCCAGGGCGGTTCCGAGCTGGGCGAGGGCGAGGCTGGAGGTGTTCGAGCAGATCATCGCCGCGGGGTCCAGGGTCCGGTCCAGGTCCCCCAGGGTGGCCAGCTTCAGGTCAAGCCGCTCGGGGACCGCCTCGATCACCAGATGGCAGTCGCCAAGCGACGCGAGGTCCAGGGTGCCCTGCAGGCGCCGGGCATACTCGGCCTTCTGGGGCTCGGTCAGCTTCCCCTTGGCCACGGCCCGGTCCCAGGCCGCCTGGATGCGGCCCAGGCCCTTGTCCAGGAAGGCCTGCTCGACCTCCTTCACGCGGACCTCGAAGCCCGCCTCCGCGGCGCATTGCGCGATGCCGGCCCCCATCAGGCCGCAGCCCACGATGCCGATGCGTTGGATGGCCATGGAACCTCCGCTGGGGGGGGCCGGGGATCGGCCGTGCTAGATGTCGAGATAGGTGTGGAGGCCCCGCTGCTCGGTGAGCAGGGCGCGCAGGGCCTCGGCCGCGTCGCTCTTCCCGGAGGGCCTGCGCCGGGTCGTGGGGCCCTGGACCAGGTGCTCCGGGTCGTAGTGGACGCTCCGGAGCACCTGGTCCACCGTGTCGGCCTTGACCACGTGGTGGACCTTGAAGGTGTCGTCCTCGTCCACCACGATGTGGGCCTCGTTGGGGGCCCCGAAGAGGTTGTGCCGCATGCCGAGGATGTCCTGGTAGGCGCCGGTGAGGAAGAAGGCGAGGTAGTAGGATTCGCCGCCGCGGGGCTCGTGGAGCGGGATCTCGTCGCGGACGTCCTTCAGGTCAATGAACTTCTCCATCTTCCCGTCGCTGTCGCAGGTGATGTCGCAGAGGGTCGCCGACAGGGGAGGCTTCTCCTTGAGGCGGTGGATGGGCATGGCCGGGAAGAGCTGCTCGATGGCCCAGTGGTCCGGCATGCTCTGGAACAGGCTGAAGTTGGCGATGAGCTTGTCCGCCAGGCTCTTGTTGAGGTCCTGGAATTCCTCGGGCACGTACTTGAGGCTCTTGTAGGAGAGGATGCGGCTCAGCTTGCGGCAGACCTCCCAGAACAGGGTCTCGCCCTTGGCCCGGTCCTCCAGGGCCAGGTAGCCGAGGTTGAACAGGGTGAGGAGTTCGTCCTTCTGGGTGATGGCGTCGTGGTACATCTCCGCGAAGTTCTTCACGGAGATGTTGTCCCGGGTGTAGGCGAGCTCCTTGAGGATCTGCGGCTCGTTGCCCGTGAGCGCCACGGTGTACTTCGTGTGGGTCGTGTCGATCAGGCCGATGATGTCCACCACCACCACCTCGTGGTAGGCGACGATGGCCCTTCCGGACTCGCTGAGGAGATCGGGCATGGGCACCTGCTCCTGGCTGCAGATGTCCTTGGTGGTGTACACCACGTCCGCCGCGTACTCCTGGATGGTGTAGTTCATCGAGCTGCTGAAGGTGGTCTTGCTGCCGTCGTAGTCCACGCCGAGTCCGCCGCCGACATTGAGGTAGCGGATGGGCACGCCCATCTTCCGGAGCTTGGCGTAGATGCGGGTGGCCTCCTTCATGGCCGACTTGATCTTTCGGATATCGGTGATCTGGCTGCCGATGTGGAAGTGGAGCTCGATGACGCTGTCGAGCAGGTCGCGCTTCCCGAGCACCTCGATGGCGTCGAGGATCTCCCGGGTGGTGAGGCCGAACTTGGCGTGGTCGCCGGCGCTCGTCTCCCACTTCCCGGAGCCCTGGGCGTTGAGCTTGGCCCGCAGGCCGATGAGGGGCTCGACCTTGAGCTCCTTGGCCACCTTCAGGATGAGGGGCAGCTCGGTCATCTTCTCCACGGTGATGACGACCTTCCGGCCGGCCTTGCGGGCCAGCAGGGCCATGCGGATGAAGGCCTCGTCCTTGTACCCGTTGCAGAGCACCAGGGCTTCCGGGTGGAGGTCCACGCTGAGGGCGATCATGAGCTCGGGCTTGGAGCCGGCCTCCAGTCCGTAGTGGTACTTGTGGCCCGTGCGGACGATCTCCTCCACCACTTCCTTGATCTGGTTGGTCTTGACCGGATAGACCCCCTGGTAGGCGCCTTCGTAGCCGAACTCCCGGATGGAATTGCGGAAGGCCTCGTTCACCTCCACCACCCGGTGCGCCAGGATCTGGGGGAAGCGCAGGTTCAAGGGCGTGCGGAGGCCCTTCTTCTTCAGCTGCTGGACGATCTCGTACACATCGCAGCTCAGGGCCTCGTCCTTCGTGGGCGTGACTTCGAGGTGGCCCTTGGCGTTGATGCCGAAGTAGCCGTTGCCCCATTCCCTGATGCCGTAGAGGGCGGCGGCGTCCTGCACGGTCCAATGCTTCATCGGCATCCGAGGAGGCTCCTTCGACGAGGCGGCCACCTGCGGCCGGAAGCTCGTTTATAGGGAAAAAAGCCTGCCGGTGCTACGGGAAAATCAGCCTCCGAGGATCCGGAGCAGCGTGGCCCGCCAGTGGCGGTCCCGGACCCGGCGCAGGGCAGTCCGCCGGGTGAGCTTCCGCCACTGGGCGGCCCCCCGGGGGAGCCGCTCCGCCGGCAGGGTGTGCAGGGGGCTGGGCCCGCCCCACAGCGCGGGATCACCCCAGAGGGGCGCCCGGTTCCAGGGGCAGACCTCCTGGCAGAGGTCGCACCCCGCCGCCCAGCGGCTGGCCTTCAGGGCCGCCGCCGCCCCGGCGGGCGGCTCGGCCTCGGTCTCCACGGTGTAGGTGGTGAGGCAGCGGGCGGGATCGAGGCGGAAGGGCTCCAGGGCCCCGGAAGGGCAGGCCTCCAGGCACGCGGTGCAGGACCCGCAGCGGTCCGTCCCGAAAGGGGCGTCCGCCGGCAGCTCGGCGGACAGGAGGAGGACCCCCAGGAATCCCCAGGATCCGCCCTTGCCTGCGATGAGGAGGGTGTGCTTGCCCTGCCACCCGAGGCCGGCCCTCGCCGCCAGCTGACGCTCCAGCAGCGGAGCGGTGTCCACGCAGACCCGGCCCTCCAGGCCCGGCCAGCGGGCCTGGGCGGCCTCCAGCAGGCGGGCCAGCCGGGGTTTCAGGATCAGGTGGTAGTCGGGGCCCCAGAGGTAGCGGCTGAGCTTGAGGCTGCCGGGAGCTGCGCCGGGCACGGCCCCCGGCCGGGCGTAGGGGAAGAAGCCCACCAGGGCGGTCCGGGCAGCCGGGAAGACGGAGGCGGGATCAAGCAGGGGCGTGGCTGCGAGGTAGGGCAGGAGGCGGCCCCGCCCCTCGGCGAACCAGGCCTCCAGGCGCTCCCGCTCCCCCTCGAAGGGATCGCAGGGCGCGAACCCCGCCCGGGCGAAGCCCAGGGCGGCGGCCTCCTCGCGAAGCCAGGCCTTGAATGCCGGAGGATCCGGATGTTCAACTGGCACGCGAAGGCCCCTCCCATGGATATCCTCACGCTCGAACTGCGCGATGTCACGGTCTCCCAGGCCCTGCTCGAACTCCGGACCCTGCTGGCCGAGCACCCGGGGATGGGCCTGCGGGTCGTCGGGGAGGACGACGTCCTGAGGGTGAACGTGTCGGGTTTCCTCGAGCGCCAGGGACGCCAGGTGCGCACCCGGGCCCAGGGCGTCCGCTGGGAACTGGAGGTGCTCGCCGGGCCGAGGCCGGCCCCCGCTCCTGCGCCCCCGCCGGTTACGATCCTCCCTTCGGCGAAGCCCGTGCTGCTGCTCCGGAGTGCCTTCGCCCCGGGGGACAGGGCCCTGGGCCGACGCCTGCTGCTGGAGGCCCTCGGGCGGATCGAGTCCGGGACGCCCTGGCTCTGCCTGGCCCACCAGGCCCTGGAGCTGCTGGAGGATCCGGTGGCCCTGGAGGTGCTCAAGGCCCTCCAGGCCAAGGGGGTCCCCGTCCAGGTCTCCCTGGCGAGCCTGGCCCACGAGGACCACGAGACGGGGGAATTTGCCGTGACGCCCGATGCCGGCTGGCAACAGCTCCTCGTCCAGGGCGGGCTTGTGGTGTTGTGAAGCGGTCCTGGAGCCGATGGCGGTAGGCTGGGGATGCTCCGCATGCGCCCCCCTGGCGCCTGCACCTTCCGACACGGCCGCATGAACCTCCCGAATGTCCTCACCCTCACCCGGATCCTGATGGTTCCAATCCTGGTCGTCGTCCTGATGACCAAGGTGACCAACCACGAGGTGATTGGCGTCCTGGTGTTCTGGGCCGCCTCCATCACCGACTGGCTGGACGGGTACCTCGCCCGCCGCTGGAAGCAGGTGACCACCCTGGGCAAGCTGCTGGACCCCCTGGCGGACAAGCTGCTGGTGGCCGGAGCCCTGATTTCCCTGGTGGAACTGAACCTCGCCCCCGCCTGGATGACCTTCATCATCGTGGCCCGGGAACTCGCGGTCACCGGGCTGCGGGGCATTGCCAGCGAGGAGGGCCTGACCATCCCCGCAGGGACCGTGGGCAAGTGGAAGATGGGCTTCCAGGTGGCCGCCATCTCCTGCCTGATCCTCGGTCCCCGCCTGGACTTCTGGCTCTACGAGTGGACCCACAAGGAGATCCGACACGCCGGCGGAGATCACGATGGCCACCGCCAGCGTGATGGCGAACTCGCGGAACAGCCGCCCCACCACGTCCCCCATGAACAGGAGCGGGATGAGCACCGCGATGAGCGAGATGGTGAGCGACAGGATGGTGAAGCCGATCTGCTCCGCCCCCTTCAGCGCCGCCTGCAGCGGCGTCTCCCCCTCCTCCAGGAAGCGGGAGATGTTCTCGATCATCACGATGGCGTCGTCGACCACGAAGCCGGTCGAGATGGTGAGCGCCATGAGCGAGAGGTTGTTGAGGCTGAAGCCCAGAAGGTACATGACGCCGAAGGTGCCGACCAGGGAGAGCGGCACCGCCACGCTCGGGATGGCCGTCGCGGGAAGGTTCCTCAGGAAGAGGAAGATCACCATCACCACCAGCAGCACCGCCAGGAAGAGCTCGAACTCGACGTCCTTCACCGATTCGCGGATGGTGGTGGTGCGGTCGGTCAG
>DAIDKC010000200.1 GCA_027451045.1 Holophagaceae bacterium
CCGCCGCCGAAGCCCCGGCCGCAGGAACCGGCCCGCTACATCCAGCTGCCCCAGCCCCGTCCCCAGGGCGGGGCCCGGCCCTCCGGCCCCGGCGCACGCCCCGGCGGTCCCGGCCGGCCCGGAGGCCCTGGCCGCCCCGGAGGCCCCGGCCGGCCCGGAGGCCCCGGCCGGCCCGGCATGGGCCCCCGCCCGGGCGGCCCCGGACGCGGCCCCTCCATCCCGGCCGCGGGCCCCATTGATCCCAACAGCCAGAAGGGGCCCGGGCGCGGCGTCCAGCATGGCAAGAAGAAGACCAAGGAGCAGATCCGCGAAGAGCAGGAGATGGAGCTGAAGCTCCGCCAGCCGCGCTCCAGGGCCCAGCAGGTGGCCACGGAGTTCGTGGAGGACGAGATCGGCATCGTCATGCTCTCCGAGGGCGTGACGGTGAAGGAACTCGCCGAGAAGTGCAACCGCCCCGCCAAGGACGTGGTGGCCAAGCTGCTCCACCGCGGCATCTTCGCCACCATCAACCAGCCCCTCGACACGGAGATGGCCAAGGAGATCGCCCGCGAGTTCGGCTACCTGGCCGATATCGTCTCCTTCGAGGAGGACGTCCAGATGGCCGCGGAGGAATCCGCGGACGTGCAGGGCGAACAGAAGCTGCGGCCACCGGTGGTCACCATCATGGGCCATGTGGACCACGGCAAGACCTCCCTGCTGGACGCCATCCGGAAGACCAAGGTGGCGGCGGGCGAGGCCGGCGGCATCACCCAGCACGTGGGCGCCTACCACGTGGACGTGAAGGATCCCAACACGGGAAATCTCCGCCAAGTGGTGTTCCTCGACACGCCGGGCCATGAGGCCTTCACCAAGATGCGCGCCCGGGGCGCCAAGGTCACGGACATCGCCGTCCTGGTGGTGGCCGCCGATGACGGCGTCATGCCCCAGACCGTGGAATCCATCAACCATGCCAAGGCCGCCGACGTTCCCCTCGTGGTGGCCGTCAACAAGATCGACAAGGCCGGCGCCAACCCCGACAAGGTCCAGCAGGGGCTGCTGCAGCACGGCGTCCAGACCGAGGCCTACGGCGGCGACGTGCCGGCCGTCCTCGTCAGCGCCAAGACCCGCCAGGGTCTCGACGAGCTCCTGGAGACCCTGCTCCTCGTGGCGGACCTCAAGGATCTCAAGGCCGTCTATGACTGCCCCGCCGCCGGCTCCATCGTCGAGGCCCGCCTCGACCGTGGCCGGGGCGCCGTGGCCACCGTCCTGGTGCAGCGCGGCACCCTCCGCGCCGGGGACGTCTACGTCGCCGGAGCCACCATGGGCCGCGTCCGGGCCATGTTCGACGACCAGGGCCAGCGCATCCAGGAGGCCACGCCCTCCATGGCCGTTCAGATCCTCGGCTTCGAGGAGGTGCCCAGCAGCGGCGACAACTTCCAGGTGGTGGAGGACGAATCCAAGGCCCGCAGCATCGTCACCTTCCGCCAGGAGAAGGCGAAGCAGGCCGCCCAGCTCAAGCAGCGCGTCACCCTGGAGAACCTCTTCAGCACCCTCAAGGATGGCCAGGTCAAGGAGCTGCCCCTCATCATCAAGGCCGACACCCAGGGCTCCGTGGAGTCGCTGGTGGGTCAGCTGGAGAAGCTCAGCACCGAGAAGGTCCGGGTACGCATCATCCACAGCGCCGCCGGCACCATCACCGAGAACGATGTGCTCCTGGCCGAGGCCTCCAAGGCCATCATCCTGGGCTTCCACACCAAGGCGGAGAAGAAGGCCGAGGAACTGGCCCACGAGGAGGGCGTCGAGCTCCGCTTCCACGAGATCATCTACAAGGTGACCGAGGAGATCGAGCAGGCCATGGTGGGCCTCCTGGAGGCCATCGAGAAGGAGACGGTCCACGGCCAGGCCGAGGTCCGGCAGCTCTTCAAGATCAACAAGGCCGTCATCGCCGGCTGCTTCGTCACCGAAGGGAAGGTCCAGAAGGGCTACAAGGTCCGCGTCAAGCGGGGCGGCGAGACCGCCTTCGAGGGCGCCCTCAAGAGCCTCAAGCGCTTCAAGGACGACGTCAGCGAGGTGAAGAACGGCCTCGACTGCGGCATCGCCATCGAGAACTTCGACGATCTCAAGGAAGGCGATCTCCTGGAATTCTTCACCAAGGAGAAGGTGGTCGCCACCAGCCTGAGCTGAGGGGTCCATGTCCACACCCAGCTTCCATCTCGCCACGCCCGCAGCCCCCTCGACGGCCCTTCAGCCGCTGGGAGTCTCCCGCCTCGACCACCTCCAGGTGACGGGCCCCCTCTCCATGCTGGAGCCCCTCTTCCGGCGCCTGGGCTTCGCCCGGATCGCCAGTGGCGAGGCGCCCTGGGGCCGGATGCTGCACCTGCGCCAGCAGCGCATGGACCTCCTCCTCTTCGAGGCCGACGCGACCCACCCGGCCGGCCGCTACTTCCAGGCCCACGGCGCGGGGGTCTGCGCCCTCAATTTCGCCGTGGAGGACCTGGACGGGGCCCTGGCCGAAGCCCGGAGGCGCGGCGCCACGGTCCGCCAGGAGACCGAGGCGCATCGGCTGGGGGAGGGCACCCTCCGCTTCGCGGCCATCCAGGGGGTGGGCGACGTCTGGAACTTCCTGGTGGAACGCACCGGCGCAGCCGAGGCCTTCTGGCCCGGCCTCCGCCCCGATCCTGCGCCGGCCTTCTGCGATCCCGGCCTGGTGCGGGTGGACCACCTCACCAACAACGTGGGTCCGGGCGAGATGGAGCCCCTCGTCGCCTTCTACCAGACCGTCTACGGATTCGCCGTGACCCGGGAGTTCCATATCCGAGGCGCGCTGGGCACGGGCCTGAACTCCAAGGTGGTGGAGAGCGACAACCACCAGGTGATCATTCCCATCAACGAGCCCACCGACGGGAAGAGCCAGGTGCAGGAGTACGTGGACCGCCACCGGGGCCAGGGCGTGCAGCACATCGCCCTGTCCACCAACGACATCGTCCACACCCTGCGGACCCTCACGGCCCAGGGCTTCCGCTTCCTCGAGATCCCCGACACCTACTACGACCTGCTGCCCGGTCGCATCGCCAAGGGCGGCTACGCCGTGCGCGAGGATCTGGAGCTCATGAAGGCCCTGCGCATCCAGATTGACGGCGACCAGACCGGCTACCTCCTCCAGCTCTTCACCGAGGACCAGATCGGGCCGCTGTTCTTCGAGATCATCCAGCGTCGGGGGAACATGGGCTTCGGCGAGGGCAACTTCCAGGCCCTGTACGACTCGATTGAACTGGACCAGAAGAAGCGCGGCGTGCTGTAAACCCGCCCCTGTTCCCCACAAGGATTCTCGAGTCGTCTGGATCTCCTGAACGCACTGGCGCACCTCCGGGTTCCGCCCCAGCCTGGAGCCCGGGGTGTGCCATGGCCACGAAGGGGGTGATCGGGATCCTCACGGGGGGCGGCGACGTACCGGGCCTGAACCCCGCCATCCGGGCCGTGACCCTCCGGGCCCTGGGGGAGGGCTACCGGGTGCTGGGCATCCGCCGGGGCTGGGCCGGCCTGGTGAACCTGGTCCGGGATCCCCAGGCCGACAACGGCGAATGGGTGCAGGTGCTCACGGAGGAGGTGGTGAACCGCGCCGGGCGGACGGGCGGGACCTTCCTCCACAGTTCCCGCACGAATCCCATGGCCGTGAAGCGGGACGGCGTGCCCGACCACCTGAAGGCCGCCTACCCGGGGGAGGTGAACGACCTGGTGCCGGAGGTGCTCAGGAACCTCGACTTCCTGGGGGTGGATCACCTCATCCCCATCGGCGGCGACGACACGCTGAGCGTGGCCGTGCGCCTCTACCAGGAGGGCGTGAAGCTCCTCGCCATTCCCAAGACCATGGACAACGACGTGCCGGGCACCGACTACTGCATCGGCTTCAGCACCTGCGTCACCCGTACCATCGAGATGATCAACCGGCTGCGCACCAGCGCCGGCTCCCACGAGCGCTTCCTGGTGGTGGAGGTCTTCGGCCGCTACGCCGGCTTCACGGCCATGCTGCCCACCATGGCCGGGGCCGCCAACCGCTGCGTGATCCCCGAGTCGCCCTTCGACATCGAGCTGCTCACGGAACGCCTCTCCCGGGACCGGACGCGCAACCCCAGCAAGTACGCCATCGTGCTCGTTTCGGAAGGTGCCCGTTTCGGGGGGGACATGGTCTTCACGGATCCCGCCCGGGATGCCTTCGGCCACGCCAAGCTGGGCGGCATCGGGGACCTGGTGTCCGCCGAGCTCCAGGCCCGCAGCCCCCGCTACAACCAGGGCCGCACGGTGAACGTCATCAACCAGAAGCTGGGCTACCTCGTGAGGGGGGGCGATCCCGACGCCATTGATTCCATCGTCCCCATGGCCTACGGCAACCTCGCCCTGGACCTGCTGCTGAAGGGCATCCACGGGCGGCTGGTGGTGCTGCGCAACGGCCGGTACGACAGCGTGCCCGTGGACGTCGTCACCGCCAGCAAGAAGGTGGTGGATGTCGGGAAGCACTACAGCGCCGAGCGTCTGCGGCCCCACTACCACCACATCTTCGAGATGGGCCCCCTGTTCATCATGACCAGCGACTAGGGCCTTCGCGCAGGAACCGGAGCCTTCCCCCGGACCATGGCGACCAGGGCCTTCGCACACGCCTGGAGGTTCATCCGGCGCACCGCCGCCGCGCGATCCGGGCCCTCCGGAACAGGCCTGACGAAGGGGCGGAGATCCAGGAACTTCCGAGACGACCGCGCCGCCACGTCCTCACGCGTGCTGCCCTGACGGTCGAGCACCTCCCAACTGACATTGATCTTCCAGGGGAGGTACCCCAGTTCCTGGAGCGTCTCCAGCTTGTCCCGGTAAACGACAGGCCCGTACACCGTCCCGAGCACCAACCCCAGACCCGCGCCGATCTCGGGCCCCGTCCAGGTCCCGGGACCGGCATAGGGCCCCCCGGATCCTGCCACTGCCCCGGCCAGGGCCCCGACGCCCATGGAGGCCAGCCAGGTCCGGCCCAGGCCCCAGTGCAGCGTGCGATCCGGCCCCCCGTGCAGGCGGATGCGGATGACCCGGAACCCCCCGCCATCGCCCGGAGGCTGCGGTGAGGCCGGAATCCCCATATCCGCCTCGATCCGAGACACCAGGGCCGACGCCTCGTCGGCCGTCATCCCGTTCACGTTCTGGAGGAGTTCCACCCGCTGGGCGGGCCGTTGCTTGAGAACGACATCAGGCCGGGCGCATCCCGTTCCGGCGCCCAGGCCAAACCACGCCACCACCAGCAGAATGGCGTGCAGAACAGGTAGACCCGGGCGTCGGGGCATGAGGAAGCTCCCCAGGGAGATCAGTTCCAGAAGCGGCAGTATGACGCCGGGAAGGCCCGTTCAGGCGGGTCCAGGACCGGCGGAGCTGCTGGCCTTCCCGAGGGCCGCCTGCAGCGTTTCGATCCGGGCCAGCGCATCCAGCAGGAGTTCGTCCTGGTGGGCCAGGTGCTGCATGATCACCTCGATCTCACGCTCCGCCTTCTTGTTCACCTCGAAGTCGTTCTCGGCCATGAGGCGGTCCTTCTCGGCCTGGCGGTTCTGGCTCATCATCACCACCGGCCCGGTGTAGGCAGCCTGGAAGCTCAGCACCAGGTTCAGGAGGATGAAGGGATAGGGGTCCCATGCCTTGAGGAACCCGGGGTGCAGGTGCTCCATGGCCGCCAGGTAGACGTTGAAGGCCATCCAGGCGAACAGGAGCAGGCTCTGGATGATGATGAAGGGCCAGCTCCCCACCGCCGCGGCCACCCGGTCCGCGACCCGCTGGCCGAGGGTCATGGTGCGGGCGGCCATGTCGTTCACGCTGCGGACCGGGGGATGGTCGTGGCGGAAGTAGGCGGCGGGGCCGAGGGTGCGGGGCGGGTGCGTCATGGCGGGTTCCGGGAGGCGGGGAGCCCCCAGTCTAGGGGAATCTGCCCTCCCCGCACGCCGGTACGCTCCCTGGGCACCCGGACCCGGTCCGCGGCATCTTTTCGGCGGGCGCCCGTGCCCAGGGGCGGGTCTCCAGCCGGCCCACATGCGCTAAGGTGGTTCCATGCCCAGTGCCCTGCTCCGCCAGCGAGGCTTCACGCTCCTCGAACTGCTCACGGTCATGACCATCCTGGCCATCCTGGCCACGGTGGGCCTGGCCGGCTACCGCCACAAGACCCAGCTGGCCCGCGAGGCCGTCCTGAAGGAGAACCTCTACCAGATCAACAACGCCCTGGAACAGTACCGGGCGGACCGGGGGAAGTACCCCTCCACCCTGTCGGCCCTGACCGAGTACGGGTACCTGCGGGAGATCCCCTACGATCCCATCACCCAGTCCCGGGACACCTGGCAGATCCAGTACGAGGATCCGGACCCCAACAACCCCGACGCCGATCTCGGGATCTTCCGGGTGCGCAGCGGCTCCACGGAAAAGGGATCCAACGGCATCCCCTACAACGAGTGGTGAGGCACCCGCCCGCCGCCCCCTGCCCCGTCCCGAGCCCATGAAACCACGCACGCTCCGCCTGCTCGACCGTCTCGCCGCCGCCCTGCTGCTGCTCTGGGCGGGGGCCGCCCTGGGCTTCGGCCTGCTGGCGCCCCTGCTCTTCCGGGAGTTGCCCAGCCGCGACCTCGCCGGGCACCTCGCGGGACTGATGGTGGCCCGGCTGGACTGGACTGCCTGGGGCGCCTTCGGGCTGGCGGGGATCCTGAGCTGGGGGACGCGCTGGCTGGCGGAGATGAAGGAGGAGGTCATCGGCCCCCTGCGCCTCTGGAGTGCGGCCTGGCTGGTGGCCCTGGTGATGTGCCTGGCCAGCAGCGCCGTCGTCACACCCAAGCTCGGGGAGATCCGCGCCCGCATGGGCGCCCCCGTGGACACCCTGTCCCCGACCAGCCCCGATCGCATCGCCTACGACAAGGCCCATGGCCTCAGCCGCCAGCTCTTCTTCCTGCGGATCCTGCTGGCCCTGGGCCTGGCGGGCACGGTGGGGCTGCTGCCCGGCCGTCAGGCGGGCGAGCCCACCGCCTGAACCCGGTCCCCCTCCCGGAGATCCGCGGGGGGGTTGAGCACCACCACGTCGCCGTCCTTCAGGCCCCGGAGCACCCGCACCCCGCCCCCCGCCTCCTCCCCCAGTTGGAGAGGCTGGAGGTGGACCCGGCCGCCGGAGCGGACGACCGCCGCGAAGGGGTGTCCCTGGCGCAGGATGATGCCCTCGTCCGGAACGGTCAGGCGCTCGGGGACTTGAACCTTGATGGAGACATCCACGAAGCCGCCGGGAAGGAAGGCATGGTCGCGGTTGTCCAGGTCGCCCTCCGCCAGGAGGGTGCGGGTCCTGGGATCCAGGGCGCCCGCCAGGCGGCTCACCCGGATCTCCCTCGTCACCCCCGGATGATCCACCGAGCGCACCTCCATGGGGGTCCCCACCTGCACCGCGCCCGCCACGGAGGCGTCGAGGTAGAAGCTGACCCTCAGGCGGTCCACTTGGTCGAGGGTGACCAGGGGCTGGGCGCTGGCGGTGGAGCCGGCGTTCTGGATGAGGGCGCCGGGGTCCACGAAGCGCTGGGTCACCACGCCGCTGAAGGGGGCACGAACCAGCTCGTAGCCCTTCAGCACAGCCTGGGAGGCCAGGGTGGCCTCCGCGACCCGGGCGGCAGTGACGGCCTGCTCCACGTCCTGGGGACTCATGAGGCCGTCCCGGCCCAGGATGACCGCGCGCTGGGCCACCCGCCGCTTGTTGAGGGCGTCCGCCCGCAGCGCCTGGGTCTGGCGGTCGGTCTCGGGGGACTCCAGCACCGCGATCAGCTGGCCCTTGGCCACCACGCTGCCCTTGTCCACGGGGATGCGAGCCAGGAAGCCGCTCACCTTGGCGTAGAGCGTGGTCGTGGCGTAGGGCAGGGCCTCGCCCTGGACCGTCACGCCCCTGGCGCCCCCCTCCAGGGTGATCCGGGCCGTGCGGACGTAGGGACCCGCCGCCAGGGCGGCCTGGAGGTGGCGGGCCTGCCTCCGGGTGGCGGCCTGCTTGGCCAGGAGCATCCCGCCGACACCCCCTGCCGCCACCACCAGCACGATGATCCCGCCCCGCTTGAAGGCGGAGGATTCCGGACGGTCGCTCATGCTTCACTCCCTTGCTGCTCGTCCTGGAAGCGGCTCTCCAGCAGGTGGGCCGTGGGGGGCTTCCGCCGCAGGAGGCTGTAGAACACGGGCACGATGAACAGCGTCACGAAGGTGGCCATCAGCAGGCCCCCGATCACCGCGCGGCCCAGGGGCGCGTTCTGGCTGCCCGCCTCGCCGAGGGCCAGGGCCATGGGCAGCATGCCGATGATCATGGCCAGGGCCGTCATGAGCACGGGTCGCAGGCGGACCTTGCCCGCCTCCAGGGCGGCCTCCAGGGCCGTCAGCTCCGGCCGCGCCACCCGCACCTGGTTGGCGAAGCTCACGATGAGGATGGAGTTCGAGGTGGCAATGCCCACGGCCATGATGGAACCCATCAGCGACTCGACGTTGAAGGTGGTGCCGGTGAGGGCCAGCATCCACAGGATCCCAGCCAGGGCGCCCGGCACGGCGGTGATGATGATGAAGGGATCCAGCCAGCTCTGGAACAGCACCACCATGAGGAGATACACCAGGGCGATGGCGATGACCAGGCCGCCGCCCAGGCTGCGGAAGGACTCCGTCATCACCTCGTTCTGACCCCGGATGCGGATGGAGGTGCCCGGCGGCAGCTTGCCCAGGGCCCGGATGCGGGACTGGATGTCCCCCACCACGCTGCCCAGGTCCCGGCCCTCGACGTTGGCCATCACGTCCACCACGCGCATCACGGTGTAGTGGCTGATCTCCGTGGGCGTGGTCACCCGCTGGAGCGAGGCGAAGTTGTCCAGGGACTCGAAAGAGGGCTGGCCGACCGTGCCCGCGGGATGGTCCACCGCCGTCTGGAGGAGGCCCGCGGAGCCGGGCGTCCCGAAGGGCGTCGCCAGCAGCTGGGCCGGAGAGGCGAGATCCGCCAGGGGCGTCTTCACCACCACCGTGTAGTTCACGCCGTTGGCCGGGTTCAGGAAGTAGGAGGGGGCCAGCTGCCCGTTGCCCGAGAGGGCCGCCAGCACGCCGTTGGCGACGTCCCGCTGGGTGAGCCCGAAGCGGGCGGCCCGCAGGCGGTCCACCTCCAGCTTGTAGGCGGGAGCTGCCGCCGCCTGCTTGATGCGCACGTCCACGGCGCCCGGGATGCCCTGGATCTCCCGCTCGAGGCGCTGGGCCAGGGCCGTGCCCTCCGCGAGGTTGCGGCCCTGGACCTGCACATCCACCGGCGCTGCCACGCCGAAATTCAGCACCTGGCTCACCATGTCCGCAGGCTGGAAGTAGAACTCCACCCCCGGGAAGGACGCGGGGAGGCTGGCTCGCAGGCGGTCCATGTAGCCCCGGGTCGGGGCGTGCCCGGGCCTGAGGGAGATGAAGAGGTCCGCGTCCTGGCTGCTGACGTTGTCGCTCGGGGTGAAGGCCATGTTCACCGGCGTCACCAGGCCGATGTTGCTGTTGATGGAATCCAGGTCCTTCGGCGGAATGGTGGCCCGAACCTGGTCCTCCACCTTCGCCACGAGGCGTTCCGTATCCTCGATCCGGGTCCCCACGGGGGCCCGCACGTGCAGCTTCATCAGGCCCACGTCCACGGCGGGGAAGAAGTCCCGTCCGATGACCAGCAGCAGGCCCGAGCTGATGGCGAGGAAGCCCAGGGCCACCGCCAGAACGAAGACCCGGTGGTGCAGCACCAGGTCGAGGGCCCGCCCGTAGGCCGCCTGGAAGCGCCCCAGGACCCGCTCCCGCCAGGCGTTGAAGCGCGCCCGCAGCCCCCCCGGCGAGGCGTGGTCGTGCTCCATGAGCATGCGGGCCATGGTGGGCACCAGGGTCCGGGAAAGCAGGTAGGACGCCAGCATGGAGAAGACCACGGCCATCGCCAGGGGCGTGAAGAGGTACTTGGCGGGGCCCACCAGCAGCACCACGGGGAAGAACACGATGCAGATGGCCAGGGTGGCCACGATGGCGGGGACGGCGATCTGCCGGGCGCCGTCCAGGATCGCCACGGTGAGGGGCTTGCCCATGGCCTGGTTCCGGTGGATGTTCTCCACCTCCACCGTGGCATCGTCCACCAGCATGCCGATGGCCAGGCTGAGGCCGCCCAGGGTCATGATGTTGAGGGTCTGGCCCGTGAGCTTGAGGCCGATGAGGCCCACCAGGATGGCCAGGGGGATGCTGGTGCAGACGATCAGCATGCTGCGCCAGGAACCCAGGAACAGCAGGATCATCAGCGAAACCAGGAGGGACGAGACCAGGGCCTCCTTCACCACGTCCAGGATCGCCCCGCGCACGAACCCGCTCTGGTCGAAGTCGAACTTCAGGACCAGGCCCTTGGGAGCGGCGGCCTGGATGCTGGGGAGGATGGCCTTGGCGGCATCCACCACCGCCAGGGTGGACGCGTCCGCCTTCTTCAGGATGGCGAGGTAGGTGGCCCGCTTCCCGTTCACCCGGACGATGTTGGTCTGGTCCGCGAACCCGTCGTACACGTGGGCCACGTCGCCCAGCAGCACGGGCCGTCCGTTCACGACCTTCAGGGGGATCTGCTTGAAGGCCGCGATGGTCGAGGGGCTCGAGTTGGTGAGGATGGGCAGCTCGCGCGCCCCCATGCGCGCCACCCCAGCCGGGGTGATGACATTCTCCGCGGACAGGGCGTTCACCACGTCCGCGGGACTCAGGCCCCGGGCCGCCAGCTTGGCCATGTCGAGATCCACCGAGACCTGGCGGCTCTTCCCGCCGTAGGGGAGCGGCGTCGAGAGGCCCGGGATGGTGAACAGGCGGAGCCGCACGAAGTTCGTGGTGTAATCCACCACGTTCTGCTCCGGCATGGTGTCGCTCCGCGCCGTGAGCTGCATCACCGGGACGTTGCCGGCGCTGTACTGGATCACCAGGGGCGGGGTGATACCGGGCGGGAGGATCCGCAGGATGGCGCTGTTCACCGCGTTGATCTGGGCGATGGCCGATCCGATGTTGGTGCCCGGCTGGAAGTAGACCCGCAGGAGGCCCATCCCCTGGATGCTCTGCGACTGGATGCGCTGGATCCCGTTCACCGTGGTGGACATGGCGCGTTCGCTGATGGTGACCACCCGCTGCTCCATCTCCTGCGGGCTCAGGCCTCCGTAGGTCCAGACCACCGCCACCACGGGGATGTCAATGGTGGGGAAGATGTCCACCAGCATGCGCTGGACCGAGAGGATGCCCATGAGCAGCACCAGCAGGCACATGACAGCCGTGGTATAGGGCCTGCGGAGGGCGAGGCGGACGATCCACATGGCGCCTAGGCCTCCGTGCCCCGCTCGCCCGCGAGGAGCTCGGCCTCCATGCGGTCCAGGTTGTCCATGATCACCGCCAGGATCCCCCGGAGGCGGTCCAGGTCGGCGGCCTCGAGCCCCCGCTGCATCCCCACCCGCATGTAGCGCCGCACCTCCTCCAGGTCCGGCATCAGCGCCTCAGCAGCGGGCTGCAGGTGGAAGCGGAGGCGGCGCCCGTGGCCGGGATCCGCGTCGGCCCGGACCAGGCCCCGGTCCTGGAGGGTCTTGAGCACGCGGCTGGCGGTGGGCTTGTCCATCCAGGTGCGCCGGGCCAGATCCCCGTGGCACCGGCCATCCTGCTCCGCGATGGCGACGAGGAGCTGGAACTGCTGGGGCGAGAGGCCGAGGGGCGCGAGGCGGCGCCAGACCACCTGCCGCATGCGGCTCTTGAGCGCATTGGCGAGTTGGGGGAGGCTGGCCTGGGCCCAGAGGAGGTCCTGTTGCATAAGCAACTCATACCACGGTCCGCGCCCCTGTCCAGGTGTCTTCAGCCGGCAGACGGCTCGGCCAGCTCCCAGGCCTCGGGCTCCCGGGGGGCGGGCGGCCCCGGGATCAGCTCCCGCAGCCAGGCCCGGATCTCGTCCAGGCCCAGGCCCGTCGGGGCGCAGGCCTGGACGGCGCCGGGATGCCGGCGCCTCAGGTCCAGCTTCCGGGGCCGGTGCAGCCGGTCCACCTGGTTGAGGACCAGGAGCCGGGGCTGGGCCTCGTCGCCCTCCGGGGCGCAGCCGATCTCCCGCAGCGTCGCCCCCACCACCCGGAGGTGCTCCTCCAGGTCCGGATGGGCGGCGTCCGCCACCACCACCAGGGCGTCGGCGGTGCGGACCTCCCCCAGGGTGCTCCGGAACGCCGCCACCAGCTGGTGGGGCAGCTTGCGGATGAACCCCACGGTATCGGCCACCAGGCAGTGCCGGGGCTGCCCGCTCCCCGCGCCGGTCTCGGGATCGCAATCCTGGCCCAGCCAGGCCTTCCGGGTCGTGGTGTCCAGGGTGGCGAATAGGAGATCCCGGGGCTCGCCTTCGCCGGTGAGGGCCCTCAGCAGGGAGGTCTTGCCGGCGTTGGTGTAGCCCACCAGGGCCACCCGGGGCAGGCCTCCCGGCCGGCCCTGGCGCTGGGTCGCCCGCACCTGCTCCAGGTGGGCCAGCTCGCGCTTGAGCTGGCTGATGCGGGTGCGAATCATGCGGCGGTCCACCTCGATCTGGGTCTCCCCGGGGCCGCCGCGCAGGCCCACGCCGCCCGCCTGGCGCTCCAGGTGGGTCCAGGCCCCCTTGAGGCGGGGCAGCTCGTACTCGCAGCGGGCCAGCTCCACCTGGGCCTTGGCCTCCCGCGTCTGGGCCCGCTGCTCGAAGATGCCGAGGATGAGGCCGGTGCGGTCCAGGCAGCGCAGGCCGGTCAGCTTCTCGATGGCGTTCACCTGGCTTCCGCTCAGTTCGTCATCGCAGACCAGGAGGCCCACCCCCAGGCGGGTGGCCTCCTCCGCCAGCCCCTCCAGCTGCCCGGCCCCGTAGAAGGTGCGGGGGGCCACGGCCGGGCGCTTGAGGCGCCGCCTCGCCGCCACCTCGAAGCCGGAGCTCCGGGCCAGCTCCGCCAGCTCCAGGAGGTGATCCTCGATGCGGTCCTCCCGGTCCTCGGGCCCCTGGCGGGCCATGAGCAGGCAGCGGAGCGGCACATCGGTCATCCCGTCAAGCTGCCCGCGGGCGAGGCAGGAATCAAGCTCCGGATGCACCGGACGATGGGAGAAGACAGGAGCCCGGGACGGATGGCCATCTTCGGACAGAAAAAAACGCGACCCGACGCCGTGGAGCTGGCCCTGGCCTATCTCGAGGAGGCCCAGCGCCTGCGGGTCCCCCTCACCGTGCTGGGGTCCAGGGGCCGGGAGGCCCCCGCCCTCCTGGCGGCCGTGGGGGACGACCGCGTCACCCTGAACCTCCAGGGGCCCCTGGCGGCGGAGCGCGGGGAGGTCCTGGGCCTCCTGTTCCATCTGGATGGGCTGCGCTTCAAGGTGTCCGCGCCCCTCGTGGAGGCCAAGTCCGGCACCGCCGTCCTGGAGGCCCCCTCGGGCATCGCCCTCCTCGAGCGCCGGAAGAAGGCCCGGGCCCGGCTGAACGCCCGGGAAGGAGCCACGGCCACGGCCCTGACGGGGCTTTTCGACGGCATCGGCGTCTCCGGCCCCCTGGAGAACATCTCCGAAGGCGGCCTGCGCATGCGGGCCGAGCGGGTCATGGACGTCAAGACCCAGCGGCGCATGCACCCGGGCACCAGCATCCTCTCCGTGGGCCAGCCGCTCATGATGGTGAAGCTCAACAAGCTCCCCAAATGCCCCACCCTGGAACTCACCGGCACGGTGGCCTACCTGGAAGCCGACCGGGAGGGGCTCTGCCTGGGCATCACCTTCAGCCCGGACAAGGCCTCCCTGCTGGGTCCGATCCGCCAGCTGGTGGCCTCCCGGGCCGGCAGCATCCCCACCGCGGGCCCGCCCAAGACCCGGCGCTCCCAGGAGTC
>DAIDKC010000201.1 GCA_027451045.1 Holophagaceae bacterium
CTCGAAGCGGCCGCGGAGCTTCGGGTCGCCCGCGAGCGCACGGGGCAGGACCTTGACGGCCACCAGCCGGTCCAGCTTGGGATCCCGGGCCTTGTAGACTTCGCCCATCCCGCCCGCCCCGAGCTGGCTCAGGATCTCGTAGGGACCGATGGAGGTACCGGGGTCGGGCATGGATCCAGGGGAAGGGTGGGAAGCCATTCTAGGACCTCGCAGCCCAGGCATGGACCCTGCCGTCGAGGGCCAGGACGAGCCACCGGCCGCCAGGACTGAGGGCCATGGCCGCCAGGGGGCCCGGGGGCAGAGGCAGGGTGAGCAGGGGAGTCCCGGTGGCGGGATCCCAGACCCGCAGGTTGCCGTCCAGACTGGCGGCGACGTAGCGCCGGCCATCCCCGGTCCAGGTCCCCAGGCCCCAGGCGGTCTGTCCCCCCAGGTCCCGGATCGGCTTCCAGGTGGCGGTATCCAGCAGTTCCACCCGCTTGGCCCAGGTGGACCGGGCGAGGGTGCGCCCGTCGGGGGAGAAGGCCAGGCTGGTGGGATGCATGTAGCGGGTCGGGTCGCCCGGGACGGCCTGGAGGACCTTCCAGGTCCGGGTGTCCCAGACCCACAGCCCCCCGGCCACCGTGGCCGCCGTTAGCCTCCGGCCGCCGGGGCTGAAGGCCAGGGCGCCGATCCAGTCGTCGGGTCCGGTCAGATGCGACACCAGCTGTCCCGTGCTTGCGTCAAAGATCCCCACCGTCCGGCCGGGAGTCCCTTCCAGGCGGGGAGAGGCCGCGACCAGGGTGCGACTGGCGGCCAGGGCCAGCACGGGACCTCCGGGTCCCGGGGCCTGGAAGCACAGGCGGCCATCCCGGGGATCCAGGCCCCGGAGGAGGCCGTCCCGCCCCGCGCAGAAGATCCGCCCGGCGGGGAGATCCACCGCCAGGCTGGTGGCGCAGCCAGGGGGCAGGTGCGCAGCCCAGGCCCTGCCGCCGTCCCGGAGGCTGCGGCAGATCACGGTGCCGTCCTCCCGGCCCAGCAGGACCCGGCCCTCGTCGAGGCAGGCGGTCGCCACCGCGCGCTGGCCGGCGGGGGGCGGGGCCGGCACCTGTTCCGGCGGCAGGCGCCAGACCCGCGCGGTGTCGTCGTGGCTGGCGGTGACGAGCAGGCCGGTCCCCGTGAAGGCCACGTTCAGCACGGTCCCGCGGTGGCCGGGCAGCTCCATCGCCAGGTCGCCGGTGGCGGCGTTCCAGACCCGCACCACGCCATCCACGGAGCCCCCCGCCAGCCAGCGGCCTCCGGGGCTGAAGGCCAGGGCGGTGAGGGCCCCGCCGGGGCTGCGGGTCCGGTGGGCGGGCTGGCCGGGGCCCTGCCAGATCGCCAGGGTGCCGTCGTTCCCCCCGGCGGCGTAGCGCCCCTGGCGGGACCAGGCCACGGACATGACCGGCGCACCGAGGTCCCCCAGGATCCGGGGCCGGAGAATGCCCCCGGCCCCCACATCCGCCAGGTGGATGCGGCCGTCCTTGGACCCCCACATCACCGTCCTCCCCCCGCGACCGAGGGCGATGTGGAAGACGGTCTCGTGGTCGGCCCGGAGCCGGCCGAGCAGGCGGCCGCCGGGCAGCGCCCAGAGGCGGAGCATTCCGTCGTAGTCCGTCCCCAGGAGGTGGTGCCCGTGGGGGGAGAAGGCCAGGGCGAACAGGTTGGCGCCCTCGGCCAGCCGGGTGACAATGCGGCCATCCGCCAGGGACCGGACGGTCCCGTCCCCCAGGGCCAGCCTCCGCTGGTCGGGGCTGAAGGCCAGGGACAGGCCGCCGTGCCAGTCCGGGGCGCTGCGGAAGACCCTCAGCTCCTCCCCGCTGCCGGCGTCCCACACCCGCACGGTGCCGGCGTCGTCGCCCGTGGCCACCCGGTCGCCCTCCGGCGCCGCGGCCAGGGCATACAGGGGCCCGGCGTGCTTCCGGAAGACGCGCTCCAGGTGGCCGGAGCGCGCCAGGAGGCGTTGCTTCAGCAGTCCGAACTCCCAGCCGCGGGGCCCCGGCGGGAGGGAGTCCAGCAGGGCCAGTCCATCCGCCGGCTTGCCCTGGCTGGACAGGGTGAGGGCCTGGGACAGTCCCAGGTCGTACTGGGCCCGCTGGGCCTGCCGGCGCTGGCGGGTCTCGGCGCGCCGGGCCGCCACGGCCTGGTCCTTCTGGCGCTTCACCAGGAGGGTGGCTGTGGTCAGCGTCACCAGGAGGGTGGCGACCAGCGCGATGGACCCGACGGTGAGGCGGCGCAGCCGGGTCTGCCGCCTGTCCCGCTGGCGCCGGGCGACGGCGATGCGGGCCCTCAGTTCCCCGTGGGCGGGGTCGGCGGGATCCGGCAGGGTGGCGGCCAGAGCCAGGTCGCCCCAGCCGAAGGCCGCTTCGGCGTAGTCCGCCAGCACCCGGGAGAGTCCGGCCTTGGCCGACGGGTTCCCGGGCCAGAGGCGCAGCGCCTCCCGGTAGCCGAACACGGCCCCCTGGAAACCCGCGTGGCTGCCTTCCTCCGCGGCCTTGGCGGCCAGGAGGGCCAGGGCCCGGCTTTCGGTGTGCGCCTTGTAGAGGCCCAGGTCCGCCTGCATGGCCTGCACGCTCGGGTAGCGGTCCCGGGGGCGGGTGGCCAGGGCCTTCAGGGCGATGTCCAGGAGTTCCCCCGCCGGCGGGAGGGGGCGCAGGGTGTTCGTGCAGGCGTTCAGGAAGGTCGTGGTGGCGTCGGAGCCCGGGTGGGGCGGAGTTCCTGCCAGGAGCTCGAAGAGGATGGCTCCCAGCAGGTAGATGTCCACCGATGGAGCGGCTCCCGGTCCCGTGCCGCTGGCCACCTCCGGCGGCATGTAGGCGGGGGTCCCCCCCATGAAGCAGGCTTCGTCGCTGAAGGGTTCGTCCGGTGCGGGGATGGGCGCCGCCAGGCCCCAGTCCACCACGTAGACCTCGCCGTAGTCCCCGAGCATGACGTTGCTGGGCTTGAGGTCCCGGTGGACCACGCCGTGGGCGTGGGCGAAGGCGATGGCGTCCATCACCCGCCCCAGGATCCCGAGGTTGACCTCCAGGGATTGCTCCCGGGCCCGCTCGTTCCAGGGGCGGCCCTCCACCAGCTTCATGGCGTAGAAGAGGCGGCCTTCCTCGTCCCGGCCCAGATCGTGGATGGGGATGATGTTGGGGTGCTCCAGCCTCCCCGTGAGGCTCGCCTCCCGGAGGAAGAGGGGGCTTCCGGCGCCGTCCCCGGCGCGGGCCTGCTTGAGGGCCACGACGCGGTCGAGGGCGGTCTGGACCGCCGCGTACACGCACCCCATGCCGCCGTGCCCCAGTTCCTCGAGGAGCTGGAAGTCCGAGCGGTCTCCGCGGATGCGT
>DAIDKC010000202.1 GCA_027451045.1 Holophagaceae bacterium
CCTGCCCCTCCATGTCCCGGATCTGCGTGATGCGCAGGGTCATGCGCTCCACGGTCCCGCTGTGCTTGTCGTCCACGTTGATGATGTCGCCCACGCCGAACTGGTTCTCCAGCAGCAGGAAGAAGCCCCCCAGCACGTCCTTCACCAGGTTCTGGGCCCCGAAGCCGAGGGCCACGCCCGCGATCCCCGCGCCGGCCACCAGCGGACCGATGTTGATGCCGAACTCCTGGAGGGTCATGAGGAGGAAGAACACCACCACGACCACCCGGGCGGTGTTGGTGAGCACCGATCCGAGCGTCTCGGCGCGCCGTTCGGCATCGGACGTGACGGTGTCGTCGCCATCGTCCACCGCCCTGCGCACGGCCCGAGCCACCAGGTGCACGCCCCAGAGGAGGGCCAGGCAGGCGGCCCCCACCATGAGCAGGTGCTCCAGCCGCGCCCACCCCGTACGGCCCATCCAGGTCCCGGCGGTCCCCGCCGGGCTCCCCCCGGCCCTCCGGAGGGTCTGGAGGGCGAGGGCGGAGTCCAGGAGCAGGCGCATGGGGACGATCATGCCCATCCACCCCCCGCCCATCAACCCGGGCCTCACAATCCCAGGCGCTCCCGCAGGCGCGGCGCGCCGCCTCGGCTGGCCTCGATCTCCTCCCCGCCTGCGAGGCGCACGACGACCCGGCCTCCCGCGGCGGGCTTCAGTCCGGTCACCGCCTCGGGCCGCACGAGGAGGTGCCGATGGATCCGGAGCAGGCCCGCCCCGGGGAAGGCGGCCTCCACGTCCCCCAGCGAGGTCCACAGGGTCCGGAGCCGCCCTCCGGCGTGGGCCCACACGATCTCGTTCTCCACCTCGAAGTAGGTGGTCTTCGCCAGGTCCACCAGCACCACGCCCGGGCCCGCCTGTACGGGGTACCGCAGCGGCGCGTGGGGTGCGTGGGGACCGGAAGGCCCCGGCGCGTTCCGGGCCTTCCGGGTCTGGATGCGCAGCAGGGCCCGATCCAGCCGGGAGGCCGTGATGGGCTTGAGCAGATAGTCCACCGCCTCCCGGTCGAAAGCCTCGACCGCGTGCTCGGCGAACGCGGTGGTGAGCACCACGGGCACCCGTCCCGCCCCCTGCTGGAGGATCGCCATGCCGTCCAGGTTCGGCATGTGGATGTCCAGGAAGAGCGCATCCACCTCGGGATGGGTCTGCAGCCATTCGGCGGCGCTCCGCCCCTCGGGGAAGCTCGCCACCACCTGGCACCCGGCTTCCTGCAGCAGGCGCACGAGGCGCTTCCGGCTGAGAGCCTCGTCCTCCGCGACCACAACCCTAAGGGACACAGGGTGCATCCGCCCCTCCCGACCGCCACCGCACCGTGGCCGCGGTCCATCCGCCCCGCGTCTCCAGCGCGAGGGAGCCTCCGCCGTCCACCCACAGGGTGAGGCGGGCCTCCAGGTTGCCCAGGCCGACGCCCGCCGGGGTGCCCCCCGCGAAAGGCCGGCCCGTGTTCTCGACCCGGAGCCCCAGATCGGCCCCTTCCCGCAGGCAGGTGATGCGCACCATGCCTCCGTCCGCACAGGGGCTGATGCCGTGCTTGATGGCGTTCTCCACCAGGGGCTGGAGGAGGAAGGGCGGCAGCCGCACCGCATCGGCCCAGGGGGGCCACGCCCAGGCCACCCGCAGCCGGTCCCCCAGGCGCATCTGCTCCATGGCGAGGTAGGCCTCCACCAGGGCCCGTTCCTGGGCCAGGGAGATGAAGTCGGGCTGGCCATGTACCGTGAGCATCCGGTAGAGGTCCGCCAGCCGGGCGATCATCTCCTCCGCCGCCAGCGGGTCGTCATGGACCAGTTCGGACAGGCCGTTCAGCGAGTTGTAGAGGACATGGGGCTCGAGCTGGTTGCGCAGGGCCCGCGCCTGGGCCTGCCGAAGCAGGCCGGCGGTGGTCCGCTCCCGGGCGAGGGTGGCCTCCTTCTCGGCGAACACCCAGCCGAAGGGGATCGCGAAAGCCACATTCACCATCCACAGGCCCCAGCCGGGGGCCAGCGGATGGTGCCGGAAGGGGGGCCGGGGCGGGGGCGGCCACCCGGCTGCGGGATGGATCCGCCCGGGGAAGCCCGCCAGGTGGACGAGGGCCAGCAGCGCGCCCACCCAGGCCGCATTGAACAGGAGCGCCTGGAGGAGTCCACGCCCCAGGGACACCCGGGAGCCCTCCGCCCCGGGCCACTGCCAGGGAAGCGGGGACAGGGCGAGGTGGGCGAAGAGCAGCACGAAGGGGAAGGCCCACTCGACCACCCCGGCCTCGGGGGGGTGCCCCAGGGCATGGAACAGGCAGAACATTCCGCCCACCAGCACCACCACCAGGGCATTCGAGCG
>DAIDKC010000203.1 GCA_027451045.1 Holophagaceae bacterium
GCGGGAAGCTCTCCGACCTGGAGCAGATCCAGGGGATCACCCACCTCGCCCAGTTCGCCTACGTCCGCCAGGGCGAGCCCCTGGGCCTGGGCCATGCCGTCCAATGCGCCCACGGGGCCGTGGGGGACGTGCCCTTCGCCCTCCTGCTCGGCGACGACGTGTTCGACCCCGAGGAAACCGCCCTGGAGGCCCTGATCGCCGCCCACGAGGCCTCCGGCAAGTCCGTGGTCGGCGTGCAGGAGGTCCCGGAGGACGAGGTCTCCCGCTACGGGATCGTGAATGCCCCTGCCATCCCCGGCTCGGCGAGCTGGAATGTGACAATGATTGTCGAAAAGCCAGCCCCCTCGGCGGCACCGAGCCGCTGGGCCGTGGTGGGCCGCTACATCCTCACCCCCGACGTCTTCACCCACCTGGCTCATCTCGCCCCCGGCGTCGGAGGGGAGTACCAGCTCACCGACGCCCTGGCCCAGCTCGCGCAGGAGGGCAGGCTCGTGGCCGCACCCATCCCGGCCAAGCGCTACGACACGGGAAACAAGCTCGACTACCTCAAGGCCAACGTGGAGTTCGCACTGCGCAAACCCGAGCTGAAGGAGGCCTTTGCGACCTACCTCAAGGCGCTGGCCGCGGGCCTATGACCAGCGCCTCAGCCGCAGCGCGTTCAACACGACAGTGAGGGAGCTGAGTCCCATGGCCAGACCCGCCAACATGGGCCCTCCCAGGCGTTCCAGCCTTCCCGTGGCCGCCAGCGGGACCAGCAGGATGTTGTAGGCGAAGGCCCAGGCGAGGTTCTGGCGGATGATGCGGCTGGTGCGCAGGGCCAGACGCCGGGCATCGAGGATCGGGGTCAAGCCGCCACGGAGGAGCACGAGTGGTGCGGCTGCCATCGCCGCGGCCGTCCCCTCCCGCGCGGCCCCGGAGCCCATGGAGATCCCGCAATCGGCCTGGGCGAGGGCCGGGGCATCGTTCACCCCGTCGCCTGCGAAGGCGACCACTGCGCCATCCGCCTGGAGCCCCCGGATCCGCAGCAGCTTGTCTTCCGGGCGCGCGCCCGCAACCACGGAGGCGATGCCTGCGGCCTCGGCCATGTGCCGGGCCGGGCCCTCCCGGTCTCCCGTGACCAGGTGGAGGCGGATCTGCCGCGCCTTCAGCGCGGCCACCACGGCCGGAGCCTCTTCACGAAGGCGGTCCCCCAGGACCATCAGGCCGAGGAGCCCGGAGCCATCGGCGAGCCCCACGACGGTCCCCTCGGCATCCTCCTCCGGAAAGGGGAGTCCCAGAAAGGCCGGGTTCCCGAGGCGGTACTCGTGGCCCTCCACCTGGCCGCTGACGCCTCCCCCGGGATGGGCGCGGAACCCGGAAACCGGCAGCAGGGCGCCATCCGCCGCCGAGACGATGCCCCGGGCGAGGGGGTGTTCGGAGTCCGCCTCGAGGCTGGCGGCCACCTTGAGCACGTCCTCCGCAGAGCGTCCGCCCAGGGGCCGCACGCGCTGCAGGCAGGGGCGCCCCTCCGTCAGCGTGCCCGTCTTGTCCAGCACGAGGTCGGTAGCCTTCCCCAGGGCCTCGAGGGCGGCCGCATCGCGCACCAGGATCCCCCGCCGGGCCGCAGCTCCGAGCCCCACCATCACCGCCACGGGGGTGGCCAGGCCCAGGGCGCAGGGGCAGGCGATGACGAGCACCGTGACCGCCGGACGCCAAGCCGCGCCCAGCCCTCCGGACACGAACCACCAGGCGGCAAGCGTCGCCCCCGCGATCAGGAGGATGGCGGGGACGAAGACGGCGCTGATCCGGTCGGCCAGATCCTGGGCGGGGGCCCGGGATCCCTGGGCCTGCGCCACCAGCTGGGCCATCCGGGCGAGCTGGGTATCGGCACCCACGGCCTCCACTTCCATGTCCAGCGCGGCCCCGTGGACCAGGGTGCCGGCCACGAGCCGGTCGCCCGGACGGCGGGGGACCGGCATGGGCTCGCCGGTCAGGAGGGACTCGTCCACCTCGGCCTCCCCGGCCTGGACCCGCCCATCCGCGGGGACGGCATGCCCAGGCAGGACCTTCACCCTGTCCCCGGGGACCAGTTGGGCCACCGGGACCTCGCGGAAGGTGCCGTCGGGATCCCGGCGCAGGGCCGTCGGAGGGGCGAGGGCAAGCAGTTCCTCCAGGGCATCCGCAGCCTTCAGCTTGGCGCGCGCCTCGAGGTACTTCCCGGTCAGGAGGAAGGCGACGAGCGCCGCGGCCGTCTCGAAGCTCAGGTGGGGGGCTCCGTGCAGCCATTCCACCAAGGCGAATCCCCAGGCGACCGAGGATCCGAGGGACACGAGGGTGTCCATGGAGGCCTGCCGGTGGAGCGCCTGGCGGAGCGCCCGCCGGTGGAAGCCGGCGCCGGCCCCGAAGACCACCGGGGCCGACAGCAGGGCCTGGAGCCAGCCGGGCAGGTGCAGCCGTAGGCCCGGCACCATGGCCGCCAGGAGGGGGGCGGTGAGCACCAGCGCGCCCGCCATCCGAAGGCGGGCCGCCCCCAGGGAGGATTCCGGGTCCCCGGAGGGATCCTGCAGGCGGGCCAGCTCATAGCCCGCGTCGGCCACCCGCTGGGCCAGGCCCTCGAAGGTGGCCGCACCCTCCACCACCGCCTGGTTCGTGGCGAGGTTCACGGTGGCGGAGGTGACGCCCGGCGTCGCCCGCAGGGCCTTTTCCACATGACGGACGCAGCTCGCGCAGGTCATGCCCCCGACGGCGTAGGTCTCGCGTCCCATGGCGTCCCCAGCCCCCCGGGTCTCAGGCCGACGGCACCATCTCGTACCCCGCTTCGGCCACCCGGGCGGCAAGGACCTCGAACGGGGCGGTTCCCTCGACAGTGGCCCGGGCGTTGGCCAGGTCCACGATGACGGATTCCACCCCCGGGGCCGCCTTCAGGGCCTTCTCGACGTGGCGGACGCAGCCGCCGCAGGTCATGCCTTTCACGGTGTAGGTCTGGGTGGGCAAGGGCACCTCCGGGGACATCAGGCCCGGGCCAGCGCCGGAAGCTGTTCGGCCTGGGCGAGCAGGATCTCCATCAGGTTGCACCCGAGGTCGCTGCTCGCGCCATCCGGGGTGTTCAGGGTCACCTGCAGGATCTCGACCAGCAGCTTGATCTCCCGGAGCCTGGACTCCAGGGAGGCGAGCTTCTCGCCCAAGGCCTGGCGGACGTGCTGGCAGGGCACCTTGTCCTCCTGGAGGGCGCGGAGCAGGTGCTGCACCTCCTCGAGGGAGAAGCCGGCAGCCTGGGAGGTCCTGAGCATCCGGACCCAGTGGATCGCCTCGGGCGGAAAGAGCCGGTAGCCCTTGGGGGAACGGGGCAGCTCCCCGAAGACGCCGGTATCGGCGTAGAACCGGAGGTTCCGCGCGGAGATGCCCGTCAACTTGGCCAGCTGGCCGATTTTCAGGAAGCGTGCAGGACGGAGGGGCGTGATCTCGGGCATGGCGCATCTCCACATGGGGCACGGCCAGCATAAGTTTACAGTTACATGGCACGTCAAGAACCGAAGTCACATTTGGTTATATAGCCTTCGACCGCTCGATCCAGAAGTGCAGCAGGGTCACTGCGGCCGGCGTGATCCCGGGGATCCGGCTGGCTTGCCCCAGGGTTTCCGGACGATGCCGCCCGAGCTTCTCCCGCACCTCCCGGGAGAGCCCCGGCAGGTGCTCCAGGCGGAAGTCCGACGGGATGCGCACGTGGTCCCAGGCGCGCTGGCCTTCCAGGAGGCGGGCCTCCCGTTCCCGGTAGCTGGCGTACCGAAGCTCGAAGAGCAGCAGGTCCCGCTCCAAGGCGGGGTCCCACCCGGGGGCGGGCGGGCCCCAGGCTTCCAGGCGGCTCAGGCAGGCATCCGCCTCCCCGGAACCCATCTGCTGGCGTCGCAGGAGATCGGAGAGGCTCATGCCAGCATCCAGCCGCAGGCCCACCCCCTCCGCCAGGGACCCCAGGGGGCCGCTGCGGGTCACCCACATCCCGTCGCATTGGCTGCGAAGCCGACCCCGACGCTCGAGCCGGGCCTCCACCTGGCCCAGTTCCACCGGGGCGAGCGCCCCCACCTCCCGCGCCACCGGCAGGAGGCGGGCATCCGCCAGGTCGCAGGCCAGGCCGAGCCGGTGCTCGGCCCGGGAGGTCAACATCCGGTAGGGCTCATCCGTCCCCTTGGTGACCAGATCATCCACCATGACCCCGAGGTAGGCCTGGTCGCGCCCCAGCACCAGGGGCCCCAGTCCGCGCAGCCAGCGGACCGCGTTGATCCCCGCGAGCAGCCCCTGGCCGGCCGCCTCCTCGTAGCCCGTGGTGCCGTTGATCTGGCCCGCGAACCAGACCCCCTCGAGGCCGGCCACGCCGAGCCCCCGGTCCAGCTGGAGGGGGTCGAAGCTGTCGTACTCGATGGCGTAGCCGGGGCGCACGATCTCCGCCCGCTCGAAGCCCGGCAGGCTCCGCACCATGCCGAGCTGCACATCGGGGGGCATGGAGGTCGAGAGACCCGCCAGGTAGATCTCCTCCGTCTCCAGGCTCTCGGGCTCCACGAAGAGCTGGTGATGCCCCTTGTCGGGGAACTTCACGAACTTGTCCTCGATGGAGGGGCAGTAGCGCGGACCGACCCCCTCGATGTGGCCGCCGTAGAGGCTCGAGCGGTGGAGGTTGGCCCGCACGAGGGCCTCGGTCTCCGCGGTGGTGTGGACGATGTGGCAGGGCACCTGGGGCTGGGGGATCCCCGGGCTGAAGAAGCTGAAGGGGCGGGGCGGATCGTCCCCCGGTTGGACCTGGAGGCGGGTGAAGTCAATCGAGGCGCGGGCCAGGCGGGGGCTGGTCCCGGTCTTCAGGCGGCGGTTCCTCAGCCCCAGGGCCCGGAGCTGCGCCGCGAGGTGGGTGCTCGGGGGTTCCCCGGCCCGGCCCGCCTCGAGGCGACGGTCGCCGATGAGGACGCACCCGTCCAGGAAGGTCCCGCTGGTCACCACCACTGCATCGCAGGGAAGGACGGAGCCGTCCAGCAGTTCCACCCCCCGCAGCCCGCGGGTGCCGTCCGCCCAGCGCAGGCCAGCGGCCGTGCCCTGCCGCAGCTTCAGGTTCGGGGTGGTTTCCAGCAGCCGCCGGGCCGCGATGCGGTACTTCACCTTGTCGGCCTGGGCCCGCGGCCCTCGCACGGCGATGCCCCGGCTCTCGTTGAGGATCCGGAAGTGGATGCCTGTGGCATCAATGAGGCGCCCCATGGCGCCCCCCAGGGCGTCCAGTTCCCGGACCATGTGGCCCTTCCCCACCCCTCCGATGCTCGGGTTGCAGCTCATCTGGCCGATCTGGTCCAGGTGCATGGTGAGCAGGGTCGTCTCCATCCCCATGCGCGCGGCCACATGGGCCGCCTCCAGCCCCGCATGCCCTCCGCCGATGACCACCAGGCGCTTCAAGCATCCCCCGAGGGGATCCAGGATACCGGACCGGCACGGACTGGCGGCGCGGCAAGCCCGGCCCCATCCTCGGGAAGCCGGTTGTGAGAGACTCGAACCATGCGATCCCACCTGTCTCCCGAGGAACGCCGGGCCCGCCGGGCCCGGGCCGTGCGGCGCTCCATGTTCGTCCTGCCCTCCAGCATCACGATGGCCTCCATCTTCTGCGGCTTCTCCAGCGTGGTCATGTCCATCAATGCGGCGGGAGCGACGCCCGAGCACTTCTTCCTGTGGGCGGCGGGCCTGCTCATGCTGGCGGGCATCTTCGACGGCCTGGACGGGCGCGTGGCCCGGGCCACCAACACCGCCACGCCCTTCGGCGTGCAACTGGACAGCCTGGCGGACGTGGTGAGCTTCGGGATGGCGCCGGCCATCCTGGCCTACCGGTACGGGTTCTTCCAGATGGGCATCCACGACTCCCATATCCGCGCCGCAGGATGGGCGGCCTCCTTTGTCTTCACCGCCTGCGGAGCCCTCCGCCTCGCCCGCTTCAACGTCCAGGTGGGGTCGGTGGATCCCCGCTACTTCGTGGGCCTCCCGATCCCGGCCGGCGCCGCCGCAGTGGCCTCGGTGATCATCTGGCACCCCGCTCCTCTTTCAAACCCCCTGGGGGCCGTGCTGTTCGCCGTCGAGCTGTTCCTGGTCGGCCTCCTGATGGTCTCCACCGTGCGCTTCCCCAGCTTCAAGAAGCGGGCCGGCAATCCCCGGGCCGCCATGGTCACCAGCCTGGGGGTCGCCTTCCTCCTGGCCCTCATGGTCCTGTTCCAGCAGCGCTTCTTCGGCGCCTTCTTCGCCACCTACATCCTGCTCGGGCTGGCGCTGAACCTGGCCTGGAAGGCGGGCTGGAGGGGGATCCCGCTGCCCCGCGACGCCGCCGCCGAGGGAGGGGAGATCGTCCACTGACCGCGTGGGCCTAGATCTTCGTGGCGTCCGGAGGGACGGAAACCCCCGCCACAGCCGCCACCCGGGCATTGGCCAGCAGCTTCCCGCCGGTCCCGGGGCCGATGCCGAGGGCCGCCCCCTGGCGCACGCCCTCCTGGGTGGTGGCCGCCGTGGGGATCTTCTCGGCGGCCATGCGCTGGATCAGGAAGCCCGCAGCGGCCGAGCCATCCCCGGCCACATGGTCCCCGGCCAGCAGGATCACGACCGAAGGATGGTGCTGGCTGAGGGTGTTGACCGCCTTCCCCACGTCCATGGGCCCCTTGACGTCCACCACCAGGAGGTGCATCCCCGTGGCGGCGGAAGCGAGCGCGTTCAAGGCCGTGCGGCTCGCATTGGCGTCGCAAACCACCGCGAGGTTGGTCCGCCCCGGCCAGTCCTTCTTGATGACGCCGATGAGGGCATCGTAGTCCCCGGCGTGGAGCACGGAGGCTGCCGCCAGGGCGACCATCAGCGTGAGGGATCGGATCTTGGGCATGGGCGACTCCTCCCTGGAGACCCCTATCGGCAGGTCGCCTCCCGGGCTGGAATCCGGTTCAAATCAGCGGAGCATGCCCGCGATGCAGGCGCTCAGGAAGTTGGC
>DAIDKC010000204.1 GCA_027451045.1 Holophagaceae bacterium
CGAGCTTCCCTCCTTCTCGACGCTGCGTCTTGATGACCTCGTCGAGCTGGGCCTCGGTGATGAGCTGAGCCTTGACAAGCATTTCGCCGAGCTTGCTGACCACGTGATGCCTCCGAACGGGGGGTGAGGGGATGGTAGCACCCAATGGGCCTCGCAACGGCCTTCCCATGTATGCTTTTGCCATGTCCACCCCAGCAGCCTCGCCCCAGCGCCTGCTTCTGGCCCAGCAGCTCGTACGGGAGAAGGGCCTCTCCCGGAGCGACCTGGCCCTGCTGGAGGACATCCTCAAGGCCGGCGAGACGGACCTCGCGCCCCTGATGGACGCCCCGCCGGCCGGCCCTGGCCTGGAGGGGGAGGCTCCGGCCCAGGCCGCGCTCCGCCGCCAGCTGGGGCTCTTCCTGGCCTTCCTCCACCAGCCTCCGGCGCGCCGCGGCGGGGAGACCCGTGCGGCCCTGGGGCTGGTGTTCCAGCACAGCCTGGGCCGCATCGGCCAGATGGCCGAGTCGGCCCACCGGGAGTGCCTCGACGAGATCCAGCAGCCCGAGTGGGTGGCCCTGCTGCTGGACCTTCTCGCCGCGGTGCGCGCCATGGCCCTCGCGCCGGCCCTGGATGCGGCCCCCCTCGGCCAGGTCTGGAGCGCCTTCCTGGAAGACCACCGGGACGCCTTCCGCCGCGTCCTCGCCGCCCTGCAGGCCTGCGAGGACGGCCCGGAGCGCGTCGCCCGCCTGAACACCCGGATGAAAGCCGTCAACCACGCCGTCCAGGGGAGGGGGCGCCTCGAACCCGCCCTCTCGGGGCTCGCCGAGGCCCTGGAAGCCTGCATTCCCCCGGATGCCCGCGCGCCGGTGGCTCCCTTCCTCCTGCTGGAGCACGTGGTGTCCAACCTGCGCCTGGGTCTCGCCCGCCCCATGGACCGTGGCGTCCCGGGTCCCGCCATGGAGCAGGTGAGGGGCAGCCTCCGGTGGCTCTGGGACCATCTGGGCTGGACCCTGCCCCGCATGGAGGGGGACCGACTCCGCGCTGCCATGCCCTCCGACCTGCGTCGCCTGCTCCAGCAGATCCGCCGCGAGGACCGCGCGATCTTCACAGCCGTGGCGCGGGCCCTGGCGGGGCACGTGGCGCTCATGGGGCTCCTGGAGAGCCTGGATGCCATGGCCACGGCCTCCCCCCGGGACCGCTACGCGGCGGTGCCGACCTTCCTGGTCATCGAGTCCGAACTCGGCCGCCTGGCCAGCCGCGCCTACGATCCGGCCGGACTGGAGGAGCTGCCCCCGGCCTCCGAGGAGACGCCCAGGCTCCGCACCTTCTTCCGCCAGGCGGTGCTGGCCCTGCACCAGGACCAGAACACCTTGACCAGCCTCCTGTCCCAGGCCCTCGCGGGCCAGGACGCGGACCAGCTCGCCCAGACCCTCGACACCCTGCGCGGCCTCCTGCTCAACCACCAGAAGCAGCTCATGGGCGGCCTGGTGGGGCTCTTCGCCCCCGATCTCCAGAAGCGACTCTTCCCCGAAGCGCCGGATGCCATGGAGGAAGGCGAGCGCCTGAGGCAGCGCCTCCAGCGCCTGTGGGAGCTGATCGCGCCGCTCCAGGGCCAGCTGGTCCTGCACCTGGAGCTCCAGGACTGGGCCCGCCTGGCGCTCGGGCTTTCCCAGGCCTTCCAGCACATCCAGGCCTTCAGGCGCAGCCCGGAGTTCCCCCTCCTGCGCCGGCCGGACCGGGAGGAGGGGGACCGCATCGCCCAGCATCTGGGACGCCTCCTGGAGGCCCCGCCGGACGTGCCCCAGGCCCTCCAGGAGGGGCTCGAACTCCTGGGGGAGTTCCTCCGCTCCGTCGAGCTGTTCCTGCTCCGGATCAATGCCCGGGTCCCCCTCATCTGCCAGGATCTTGAGGTGGCCCGGCATGCCCTGAAGCTCGCCGAGGAACTCCAGGAGGGTTCGGGCCCGGAATCCATCCGTCTCTCCCACAAGCTGCTCCAGACGACCCGGCGCCTGGGCCTGCGCGATCCCCAGTGCCTGGTCCTCCTCAAGCGGTGGATCCGGGCCGAACGCAGCCAGCGGGACGCAGAACCGGCCCTGCGCCAGCTCGCCGCCCATCTGGCCCAGCTCACCCTCAGGCTGGAAGCCGCCCTCGAGTAGACCGATCCTGGACCCATGCCCTCCATCCATTGGCTGGAACTCCACCCCTCCCCTGCCGGATCCGCCCTCCGGGAGGCCCTGCTTGGCTGGGGATACGAGGTCCTCACCGGCACGGGGCGGGGCACCGTGGTCCTGGTGGCCGAGCGCCCGGACCCCCGCCTCATCCCCTCCGAGGGCACCGAGCTGTTGTGGTGGGTGGCGACGGGGGAGCCCGAGGAGGTCAGCGCCGTCCTGAACCTCCGGCCCGGATGGGTCCTCCAGCAGGACCGCCCCCTCGAGGCGGCACGGGAGGCCCTGGAGCACCTCCGGCAGCGCGACCTTGGCACCGACGGCTGGCTCCGCCGCATGCTGCATCTCGCCTCCCTGGACGAGCTGCTCCGCCTCGTGCTGGACCGGGCCATCCACCTCTCCGGCGCAAGGGGCGGCGCGATCTGGCTGCGCCGCGGAGAGACGTTCTACCAGCGCACCGGCGACGGCACCTTCCCGGAGGCCCCGCTGCCCCGCCAGGCCGCGGCGGAACTGGTCCGGCGAGGGGATGCCTGGCTGCTGGTGCCTTCCGAGCAGCTTGGCATCCTCCGCCTCCTGAACCCGAGGAAGTCCGCCGAGGCCGTACTCGCCAGCCTCTCCGACGTGGATCCGCTGCTCATGAACGCCTGGCGGCTGGAGGAGAGCCAGGCGCTCTCCTTCAAGGACGACCTCACCGTCGCCCAGAACCGCCGCTGCCTGGAGGCCGAGCTGCCCCAGGCCGTGCGCCTGGCGGCCGCCCAGGGCGAGCCGCTGGCCCTGCTCTTCCTCGACGTGGACAACCTCAAGGCCGTCAACAGCCGGCACGGCCACCCCGCGGGCAGCCGCATGCTGGAGCGGGTGGCCCTCACGGCCCAGCGCCTCTGCCGCGCCCACGACCGGCTCTACCGCTACGGGGGGGACGAGTTCTGCATCCTCATGCCCGGGACCACCTCCGAGGGCGCGAGAAAGCTGGGGGACCGCCTCCTGCAGACCCTCCGGGGCTGCCCGCTGACCCTGGACGGCCTGCGGGTGGACATCTCCCTGAGCGCGGGCATCGCCGCCTTCCCCGAACATGCGGACGGTGCCGAGCGCCTGCTGGCCCGGGCCGACCAGGCCCTCTTCCGGGCCAAGGGGGAGGGCAAGGGCCGGGTGCGGGTGGCCGACTAGGGCGCCGCCTTCCGGTGCTTCTTCTTGCCGTTGCGGTCCGTGGCCCCGAAGACCTTGGCCAGGAAGCCTTCGCCGGCGGGCTCCTCCGAGGCTGGACCTTCCAGGGCCAGCCGGAGCTGCTCGACCAGTTCGCGCTGGGCGGCCGAGAGGGATCTCGGGACCGCCGCGCGCAGGTGGAGGAACAGGTCGCCGCGCCCGCCGCCCTGGAGCCTGGGCACGCCCGCGTTGGGGAGCCGGACCACATGGTCCGCGGGCGTTCCCGCCGCCACCTTCACCTGGTCCATCCCGTAGGGCGTCTCCACCTTGAGGGTCCCGCCCAGCACCAGGAGGGGCCAGGCGACATCCAGCCGGCGGTGCAGGTCGGACCCGTCCCGCTCGTAGCGGGCATCGGGCTCCACGTCGAACACCACGTAGAGATCCCCCGAACGCCCGCCGAAGCGCCCGGCCTCCCCCTGGCCCTGGAGCCGCAGGCGCGTGCCCCGGTCCACGCCCGGCGGCACCCTGAAGCTCACCTTCGTCTTGCGCTCGACCCGGCCCTGCCCGCCGCAGGCCCGGCAGGGCTTGGGAATGATCCGCCCCTGCCCCCCGCACCGCGGGCAGGCAGCCAGCATCTGGAAGAAGCCCTGGCGCACCGCCACCTGGCCCTGCCCCCGGCACTGGGGGCAGGTCTCCGGGCGCGAGCCCGGCTCGCAGGCGGAACCATGGCAGGCCTCGCACGCCTCCAGGCGCGGGATGGAGAGCTCCATGGAGTCCCGCCCGGAGATGACATCCTCGAAGGGGATCCGCAGGTTGTACTGGAGGTCCGAGCCCCGCTCCTCCCCCCCCGGGCGCCGGCGGCCGCCCCCGAAGAGGTCGCCGAAGATCCCCCCTCCGAAGAAGCTCCCGAGGATGTCCTCGAAATCGGCGAACTGGCGGGGGTCGAACTGGAACTGCTGGCCCCCGCCGGCGCCTGCGCCGCCGAGGCCGGCATGCCCGAACTGGTCGTAGACCTTCCGCTTCTCGGGATCCGACAGCACGCTGTAGGCCTCCGCGGCCTCCTTGAACTTCTCCTCGGCCTCCTTGTTGCCGGGGTTGCGGTCCGGATGGAGTTCCAGCGCCAGTTTGCGATAGGCCTTCTTCAGCTCGTCGGTCCCGGCATCCCGGGCGACCCCGAGCACCTCGTAGTAGTCACGCTTCATGCAACCATCCCGGCATCCAGGATAGCCGAGGACCGTCCCCCCGTTAGTTCGGAGGGGCCGCCGGGTCCTCGTCCCCGTCCAGGGTGGCCATCATGGCCTCGCTGGCCGCCAGCACGGCATCCGTCAGGAGCTGCTGGGCCTCCAGGAGGGAGGCCTCGCAGGTGCGGAGCGCAGCACTGTCCTGGGCCGCCACCGCCTGCCGGGCCCTCGCGAGGACATCCCGCACCATGGCCTGCTGCTCCTCCGTGAGGTACTTGCCGCACTCCGCGAAGCTCTTGTCACAGGAGAAGATCAGGCCCTCCGCCGAAGCGATGTACTTCAGGGCATCGCGCCGCTGCACGTCCGATTCCGCGTTGGCCACGGCTTCCCGGATCATGCGCTGGATCTCGAGTTCGGAGAGGCCGGAGCTGGGCCGGATGCTCATGCTCTGCTCCAGGCCGGTCATGAGGTCGCGGGCCGAGACCTTGACGATGCCGTTGGAATCAATGTCGAAGGCCACCTCGATCTGGGGCACGCCCTTGGGCAGCGGGGGCAGGTTGATGAGGTCGAAGCGCCCCAGGCTCTTGTTGTGTTCCGCGAGTTCCCGCTCCCCCTGCAGCACGTGGATCTCCACCCGGGCCTGGTTGTCCGTGACGGTGGTGAACACGCGCGAATCCCGGACGGGCACCGTGGCATTCCGCTTGATGATCTTCACGAAGCCGCCGCCCTGGGTCTCGATGCCCAGGCTCAGCGGCGTGACATCCAGGAGCACGAGATCCTTGATCTCCCCCTTCAGCACCGCGCCCTGGATCGAGGCCCCCGTGGCCACCACCTCGTCGGGATTGATGGAGCGGTTGGGCTCCTTGCCGAAGTAGTCCCGCACCAGCCGCTGCACCAGCGGCATGCGCGTCTGCCCTCCGACGAGGATGATCTCGTCCACGTCCTTGGGCGTCTTCTGGGCCTGCTCCATCGCGTCCTGGATGGGCATGAGGGTCTGCTCCACCAGCTCGTGCACCATCCCCTCCAGTTCCTCCCGGGAGAGGGCCGCCTCCAGGTGCTGGGGCCCGCTGGGGCCCTGGGCGATGAACGGCAGGCGGATCTCCACGCGGTCCAGGGTGGACAGCTCGCACTTGGCCTTCTCGCTGGCCTCCTTGAGGCGCTGGAGGGCCATGCGGTCGGCGGTGAGGTCCAGGCCCGTCTTCTCGCGGAACTGCTTGACCAGCCAGTCCTGGATGGTCTGGTCAATGTCCTCGCCCCCCAGGAACGTGTCGCCGCTGGTGGCCAGCACCTCGAAGACGCCGTCGTTCATCTCCATGAGGGTGAAGTCGAAGGTGCCGCCCCCGAAATCGTAGATGGCGAGGGTCTGCTTGACCCCGGACTTGTTGAATCCGTAGGCCAGCGCCGCGGCCGTGGGCTCGTTGATGATGCGCTGGACGTTGAGTCCCGCGATCTTCCCCGCGTCCTTGGTGGCCTGCCGCTGGGCATCGTCGAAATAGGCCGGCACGGTGATGACGGCATCCGTCACCTCCTCGTGGAGGAACGCCTCCGCCGAGGCCTTGAGGTTCCTCAGCACGATGGCGGCCACCTCGGGAGGGGCGTAGTCCCGGTCCCCCACCCGGAGCCAGGCGTCGCCGTTGGGCGCGCCCACCACGGGGAAGGGCAGCCGGGTCAGCGCCTCCTGGACCTTGGGCGCCTTGAAGCGCTGCCCGATCAGGCGCTTGACCGCGAACAGCGTCCGCTGGGGATTGGTCACCGCCTGCCGCTTGGCGATGTGGCCCACCAGCACGTCCCCCTTGTCCGTGAAGGCCACCACCGACGGCGTCGTCCGGCTCCCCTCCCGGTTGGGGATCACCCTGGGATCGCCGCCCTCCATGACGCAGGCGCAGCTGTTGGTCGTGCCCAGATCGATGCCGATCAGCTTGCCTGCCATGGTCTCCGCTCCGGGTCGGTGGGTTTCATGCTAACCCCATCCATTGATGCCTTCCATATCGCAAGGACTGGCATGCATGGGAAGTCCTAGGATTTTCCCGCGTCGTCCACGCGGTTCACCACGACCCGGGCCGCCCGCAGGAGCTGCCGCTTCAGGGTGAACCCGCGCTCGTAGATGGCTGCCACGGCACCATCCGGAAGCCCGGGATCGCTGAAGGTGGTGAGGGCCTCGGCCTGGGCCGCGTCGAAGGGATCCCCCACCTGGAGCGGGAGGGGTTCCACCCCCAGGCGGCGCAGGGCTTCGAGGAACTGGCGGCGGATGAGTTCCACGCCTCCCCGGAAGGTCTCCACGTCCTGGTAGGTGGCGCCCAGGCTCCGGTCGAAGTTGTCCAGGACCGGCAGCACCTCCAGCAGGATGCGCCGCTCCGCCTGCTCCACGGCCAGGGCGATATCCCGCTGCGCGCGGTTGCGGAAGTTGTTGAAGTCGGCGGCCAGCCTCCGGTGCTGGTCCATGAGCTCGGCCTCCCGCTTGAGCATCTCGCCCAGCTGGGCCTCCGTCTCGGCCAGCGCGGACTCGAGGTCGGGGCGCAGGGCGCCGCCCTCCTGGCCCGGCACCGCGGGTTCCTCCAGGTCGGGCAGCTGGCGGGTGTGGTACCCCGAGGCAGCCTCGTCGGCCAGGGCCTGGAGATCCTCAGCTCCCGACTCGTCGAGGTTCAAGTCCAGGAGATCCTCCGGCTCCGCCGGGGCCCCGGGCATCGGTTCAGATGGCTTCGGAACATCGCTGGTCATCGGAGCAGTATAGGGGCGGTGGCCAGGACCCGCCAAGGCCGCCCGCCGGGCGGGCTCAGGCGTTCGTCTGCCGGCGGAGCACCTGGTCCGACCACCACTGGAGGCCCCCCAGGACCCGCCCGTAGTCCATCCGGAGGGGTGCGACCAGGGCGAAGGTCACGTACCCCGCGGCGCCGAGGCGGAAGGTCCGTACGGCGGTGGCGAGGGGCATGTGCTCGAGGTAGGGATTCTCGGACCCCAGCAGGAGCTGGATGTCGTCCGCGGCGCGCTCCGCGAAGGCGTTCAGGAGGCGGACGAGCCGGCCGTGCTCCTCGAAGGTGGCGACCAGACGGCGGAAGCGGCCCACATCGTCGAATTCCGGGAAGCTGCCGAGCCGGCCCAGCCCCGCCACAACCACCGATGCGCCACCGCCCTCCGCCTCCGGATCGGGCCAGCGCCGGGCCAGATCCTTCAGCCGCCCCTGCAGGGTCCGGCCCTCCCGGGCGGCGGCCTCCAGGCTGCCCAGGAGGCGGGTCCGCATCTCGGAGAAGGTCAGGCCGGCGAACTCGGCGGTGGCGTAGTTGCCAAGCTCCGTCAGCGTTTCCGAGCCGAAACCCCAGGGGTTCCCCATCAGGTGGTGCTCCACCTCGCCCCGGTTGCCCACCCAGATGGCCACCAGTCGCCCGGATCCGACCGGAACGAATTCCAGCCGCGCCAGACGGCTCTGGAGCAGCCCCTGGGGCAAGGCGACGCACACCCCGCCCATGACCTCCGCCAGGGTCCGGCTGGCATGCCGGACCCAGGTCCCGGGATCCAGCTCCAGTCCGTCCAGCGCCTCGGCCAGGCGGGCCGCCATCTCGGGCTCGGGGGGCGGGACCGGAGCCAGCCAGCGGTCCACGTAGTAGCGGTAGGCGCGTTCCGTGGGGATCCGCCCCGCGGACGTGTGGGGCTGGGCCACGAGGGCCTCGTCTTCCAGGTCCGACAGGACGCTGCGGATGGTCGCGCTGGACAGCGACTCCGGATAACGCCGGGCCAGGAGGCGCGAGCCCACCGGCTCCCCCTCCTGGAGGTAGGTCTCGATGAGCGTCTTCAGGACGGATTCGCCGCGGGCATTCAGGCTGGGGTGCGTCATGGTGGGGGTCCCCCGGACGGGACTGCCATACTATAGCCAGGACGGACCCGTCCTCCAGGAGGTGCCCATGTCCCTCTCCCGCTTCCGACTCCCCGCCGTCCTGCTGCTGGCGCTAGGCTTGGCCTTCTCCATCGCCTGCAACCGCAAGAGCGCCGCCGCGCTCCAGGCCGAGCAGGATGCCAAGGATGCCCAGGCCAAGGTCGCCCAGCTCGAGCAGCAGCTGGCGACGGCCCAGGCTGCCAAGGATCAGCAGGGCGGCGAGGCCGCCAAGGTGCTGTCCCGCAACCACGTCAGGGCGCTGCAGCGGGAGGTGGCCGACGCCAAGAAGCGGGCCCAGGCGGCCCAGCAGCAGGCCGTCCAGCTGGAATCGGCTCCCGCCGCTCCCGCAGTGCCCGGCCCCGTGGTGGTGGAGGTCCCCTCCGGAACCCGGCTGGAAGTGTCCCTGGCCCGGGAACTGTCCACCGACAAGGACCAGGCCGGTGACGCCTGGGATGGTTCCCTGGCCTCCGACGTGCTGGTCAATGGCCAGCTGGTCTGGAGCGCGGGCACCCGCGTGCGCGGCGTGGTCACCCAGAGTGTGCCCGCGGGCCGCCTCAGCAGCGGCAAGGGAGCCCTGGGCATCAAGGTCACGGAAGTCGGCGGCGTGGGCGTGGACACTGACAGCCACGTGATGGTGGGCGAGGCCCGCGGGGCCCGGAACGCCAAGATCATCGGGGGTGGCGCGGCCCTGGGCGCCCTCATCGGCATCCTGTCCGACCACAACCACAAGAACGACCACGCCCTGGGCGGTGCCGCCATCGGAGCCGCCGCGGGGACGGCCCTGGCGGCGGGCACTGCGGATACCGTCATCCGCATCCCCGCCACCGCCCCCCTGGCCTTCGCCCTCACGGCCCCCGAGCGGGTCACCCTGAGGAGATAAGGCCAGCGGCCGGGTTCAGGCCTCCAGCGCCCTCAACCGTTCCGCCTCGTAGGCCGCCCGCAGCGGCTCGAGGATCGGTTCGAGCTGCCCCTGCATGAACCCCTCCAGCTGGTGGATGGTGACGTTCACCCGGTGGTCGGTGACCCGGCTCTGGGGAAAGTTGTAGGTGCGGATCTTCTCGCTGCGGTCACCGCTGCCGACCTGGGACTTCCGCAGGGCGGCATGGGCCGCATCGGCCTCCTCCTGGGCCTTCTGGAGCAGCCGGCTGCGGAGCACGGTCATGGCCTTGGCCATGTTCTTGGTCTGGCTCCGCTCGTCCTGGCACTGCACCACAGTGTTGGTGGGCAGGTGGGTGAGGCGCACGGCGGAGTAGGTGGTGTTGACGCTCTGGCCGCCCTTGCCCCCCGAGCAGAAGGTGTCAATGCGGAGATCCTTCGGGTGGATCTCGATGTCCACCTCCTCCGCCTCGGGCATGACGGCCACCGTGGCGGCGGAGGTGTGGATGCGGCCCTGGGTCTCCGTCTTCGGCACGCGCTGGACGCGGTGGACGCCGGACTCGAAGCGGAAGATGGAGTAGGCCCCCTCCCCCTCGATCTCCGCCACCACTTCCTTCAGTCCCCCCATCTCGGCCTCGCTCTCGTCCAGGACCGTGACCTTGAACCCGCGGCGTTCGGCGAAGCGCACGTACATTCGGAACAGCTCCGCGGCGAAGAGCGCGGCCTCCTCGCCGCCGGTGCCGGCCCGGACCTCGAGGATGACGTTCCGGGCGTCGGCCGGATCCTTCGGCACCAGCAGGCGCCGGAGTTCCGCCTCGCCCTCGGCAATGCCCTTCTTCAGGTCGGGGATCTCGGCCTGGGCCATGTCGCGCAGGTCCGCATCCATGCTCTTGTCGGCGAGGATGGCTTCGGCCTCCTCCAGCTGCTTGAGGAGAATCTTCTGGGCCTGGAAGGCCTGGACCACGGGCTCCAGTTCCGCCCGGAGCTTGGTCAGCTCCCGCAGCCGTCGCGCGTCCGAGACCACGGACGGGTCCTGGAGCTGGGCTTCCACCTCCTGGAAACGGGCCTCCACAGCTTCAAGCTGGTCGAGCATCGCTCACCTCCCCTCGGGTCCGCGCAAAGAAAAAGGACGGGCCGAGAGTTCGGCCCGTCCTTCGGAACGCGGCGGCTAGGCCTCGGTCGTCTCGGCGACGGCGGCGGGGGCCTCCTTCTTCGCGTACTTCTTGTTGAACTTCTCCACGCGGCCCTCGGTGTCCATCAGGCGCTGCTTGCCGGTGAAGAAGGGGTGGCAGGCGGAGCAGACTTCCACGCGCAGCTCCTTCTTGGTGGAGCGCGTCGTGAACTCGTTCCCGCAGGCGCAGTGCACCTTCACGTCGTGGAGTTCGGGATGGATCTTTTCCTTCATCGTGGCCTCCTGGGACCGACCGCATGCCTCCGTCGGGCCTGCGCACGCGGCTTGTCCACGCAAGACAGCCAGTCTAGCGCCCGGGGACGCCGCGCTCAAGGGGAAAGCCCAGGGCTCAGCCCTGTCCCTGCTCCTGGGGCGTGAGCACCCACCGCTCGGCCAGGATCCGCTTGAGCTTCAGGGCCCCGAGGACCCCCACCAGAAGGGTGAGGTTGAAGCTCAGCTCGGAGGCCACCTTCCACCACTGGAAATGGACCCTCCCCAGGATCCCCACCTCGACGAGGAACACAAGCCCGGTGAAGACCAGGGGTTCGAGCAGCCACTCCCACAGGGGCCGCTCCTGGGCATGACGCTCCAGGAGGTAGCCCGTGAAGGCCCCGTAGAGCAGCCGGCTGGGCACGAAGCCGTGCAGGGTGGTGAAGCCCAGCGGGGTGGAGAGGAGGGTGGCGATGGCGGTGGCCACGCCCAGCCGGGCCCATGGCCCCAGCCGGACCCAGAGGCGCCGGACCCACAGGAAGCCCGCGCCGACCGCCAGGCCCTCGGCAGCCCCGAAGGAGAGGCAGATGAACCAGTGCCAGCCCTCGATCAGCATGTGGCCACCGGTGGCCACGCCCAGGATCATGCCGGCGACGAGGGCGGAGCTGCCCCGGTGGGTGGCATCCTGGCCCTCGCCCGCCGCCAGCTCCACGGCCAGGGCCCCGGGGCGCTCCTTCTCCGCCAGCAGCAGGGCCATCCCGGCCTCGTCCCCGAGCCCCCGGGCCTCGGCCTCGTCGAGCAGGTGGCAGGCCAGCTCCCGCAGCAGGGTCGCCCGGCGGCGGCGGGAAACCCCCCGGAGGCCCGCCTCCACCTGGGAGAGATAGCTGTCGAGCACCCGGCTCATGGCGCCATCAGGCCCGCGGACCGACGAAGGCCTCGACCATGTCCACGAACTGGCTCCATTCGCGCTTCTTGGCCTTCAGGAAGGCCTGGCCGGCCGGCAGGATGGCGTAGTAGCGGCGCTCCCTGCCGTTCTGCTGGGTCTCCCAGTAGGAGGTGATGAATTCCGCCGCCTCCAGCTTGTGGAGGGCAGGATACAGGGCGCCTTCCTTGACCGTGTAGGAGCCGCCCGTGCGTTGCCTCACCGTTTCGATGATCTGGTAGCCGTACATCGGGGCCTCGGACAACAGCGATAGCAGGAGCAGGGGCGTGCTGCCTTTGAGAAGTTCACGGTCCATGGATGCCTCCGGTTTAGGCCATGCGTTATCGCCCAACATTGTGCATCGCAACACGATAACCAGCAAGGTGCCAGGTCGGCCCCCGCCTCCGGTACCCTGGGCCGGGAGGGCGGCATGGAACTGGTCCGGGCGACCGAAGCCCAGGAGCGGGAGCGGGATGCAGCCACCTGGCCCAGCTGGGGGGGGCCCCTGCCCCTGCCCGCCTACTTGGCCCTGGTCCAGCGCCTGCGCAACCATCCCTGGCCGCGGGCCTCGATGACCACCTGGCTCCTCCTGGGGGACACCGGCCTTCCCCTGGCCTCCTGCCAGGCCTACCAGCTGGACAGCAGCCTGAAGGGAGCCCCCGGCCGGGCCTACGGGATCGGCAGCGTCTTCGTGGCGCCGGAACTCCGGGGCAGGGGTCTGGCCTCCCTTCTGCTGGGCCATCTCGCGGCCCGCACCTCCGAGGCGGACCCCGGGGCCCAAGCCTTCTTTCTCCATGCGGCCGCAGGCGTCTCCGCCTATCGGCGTGCCGGTTTCCAGAACCGGCCCGTGGTGTCGCTGTCGTTCCCGGCCCTGCCTGGCGACCCCGCGGTCCCCGTGGACGCCCCCCTCCAGGATGAGGATCTGGGGGCCGCCCTGAGGTCCCTCCCTGCCCTGCCCGGGAATTTCAGCATCCGGCCCTCCGAAGCCCTGCTGTCCTGGCAGGTGGAGCGGGAGCGGATCCTGCTCGGGCTGGCTGGACAGGCCCCGCCGCCCCTGCGGGGGGCCCAGGCGGGAACAGGTCTCGCCCTCTGGAGTGTGGATCCCCTCCTGGACGCCCTGGTCCTCCTGGTCTTCCGTCCGGGGTCCACACCCGACGGGGCCGCGCTGCTGGAATGCGCCCGGCGGGCCGCGGCCGTCTGCGGACGCGCGCAGGTGCTGCTCCTGGACGCGCGGGAAGCGCCCGGACCCCTGGGCGGGGCGGCCCAGGCCAGGCCGGGAGTCTTCCACCCCATGCTGCGCCCTCTTGCCCCCGGCCTCCAGGCCGATGGCTGGTCGCCCGTGCAGGGCGCCTGCCGCATCTGACCCCTGGGAGCCCCTCCTGCCCGGGGGTAGCATGGGGGGTTTTCGCGGCCCGGCCGCCCCGCCCCTTCACGGGCCCAGGAGTCTGCTTATGCCTTCCCCCCGCCTCCGTACCCTTCCTCTGGCCCTGGCGCTCGGCGCCTTCGCCATCGCCGGCCCCCCGCCAGGAG
>DAIDKC010000205.1 GCA_027451045.1 Holophagaceae bacterium
GGTCGGCGGGTCTAGGACTCGGGATCGCCCACATTTCGGGATTCCTGGCCGCGTCCCTTTTCAACTACGCCCTCAACGCCCGCTGGTCCTTCCGTGCCAGCACCCGAGGGCGTCTCGTCGGCGTGGCCTATGCCCGCTTCCTCGGCGTGGCCCTGCTGGCCCTCTTCCTGCGCGGCGGTGTGCTGGCCCTCTGCCATGACCTCTGGGGCTGGCCTGCCCTGGCCGCGGCCTCGGGGGCCATCCTCGCGACGGCGGTGGTGAACTACCTGGGGAGCGCCTTCTTCGTGTTCCCGGACGGGAAGGCCGTGCCCCGCGAGTGGCGCTGGAGAAGCGCAGCGGTGGGCATCACGGCCTACACCCTGGCGCTGCGCCTGGTCTATCTGGGCCTGGTAGACCTCATGCCCGAGGAAGCCTACTACTGGAACTACGCCCAGCATCCCGCCCTCGGGTACCTGGACCACCCGCCCATGGTGGCCTGGCTGATCCGCCTGGGGACGGGCCTCTTCGGCCACGGGGAATTCGGCGTGCGCGCCGGGGCCTTCCTCTGCTGGCTGGTGGCCGCAGGATTCACCTACGCCTTCGCGCGCAACCTCATCGGCAAGTCGGCAGCCCTGAAGAGCCTCCTGCTGCTGGCGGTCCTTCCGTTCTTTTTCTCCGCGGGGTTCATCATGACCCCGGATGCCCCCCTCACGGCCTGCTGGGCGGGGACACTGTTCTTCCTGGAACGGGCCCTCCTCGGCGGCCAGCGCAAGGCCTGGTGGGGGGCCGGGGTCTTCCTGGGGCTGGGCCTGCTTTCGAAGTACACGATCCTGCTGCTGGGCCCCGCCGCCCTCCTGTTCATGCTGGTGGATCGGCCCAGCCGCCCCTGGCTGGGCCGCCTGGAACCCTATGGCGCCACCGCACTCGCCGGGCTGATGTTCACGCCCGTCCTCGTGTGGAATGCCCGCCACCACTGGGCCTCATTTACCTTCCAGACCCTGCGGCGCGTGGAAATGAAATCCAAGTTTTCCCCCCATATGCTGCTCGCAGCCATCCTGATCCTGTTGACGCCGGTGGTTGCCCTCGCCGCGTACCGTGTCCTGGCCCATTCCTGGAGCGCGCATACGAGGAGCGGCCTGGCCGGCCCGCACCAGTTGGCATTCGTGCAGTGCTTCACCCTGGTTCCGCTCTCCGTCTTCCTGCTGTTCAGCCTGACCCACGAGCCCAAGCTTGAGTGGACAGGTCCCCTCTGGATCCCGGTGCTGCCCGCCATCGCCGGACTGATGGGCACCCGTGGGCGGGGGGCGGACGATCCCCGGAAGACGAGCCCTGGCGGAGGCTGGGTGCCCACCTTTATGACCACCCTGCTGCTGCTGGGCGGTCTCATGCACTACCTCACCCTGGGCCTGCCAGGCGCTCCCTACGCCAAGCGCATGTCCCTCCCCGTGGCCTGGCAGGAACTCGGGGGAGATCTCCAGTCCATCGTCCGCCGGGTGGACCAGGTGCCGGACTCCGCTGGCAACGTCCTGGTGGTGGGCATGGACAAGTACTTCATCGCCAGCGAGGCGGCCTTCTACTTGAAGCAGGAAGACGCTCCGCCCGTCGAGACGGGCAGCCGGAACCTGTTCGGCCAGGACGCACTGATGTACAACTTCTGGCTCCCAGCCAGCCGCGCCCGTGGCCGGCGGATCCTTCTGGTCAGTTTCAAACGGGAAGATCTGGCCGATTCCCGCCTGGCGCCCTGGGTGAAGGAGGTTGGGCCTTTGCAGCAGGAGATCGTCCGGAAGGATGGCCAGAACGCATCCCGCTTCTTCTATCGTCTGGCGCGCTACGCCGGGGGCCTTCCAGAGGTGGCAACCCTGGCGGGCCTGTGACCGGCACCACCCGATCCGGAGTTCAAGCGTCGCCTGCTCCGGGCCTCCACATCAACCCCGGATTCCGCAATTCGGCATGTAGCGCCTCACCGACGGCGCCAGAGGTCGAAGGGCTGGGTGCCGAAGGCCAGAGTGAATTGGCGGTCGGAAGGCAAGGATCCCGCAGGCCCGCGTCTGCTCCGCCAGCCGTACGAGACCTCCAGGTAGTACTGGCCAATCAGGGTGGTGCGCAGCAGCAAGCCTGCGCCCTGGGACTGGTGGTAGCTGCCGCTTTGCCAGAGGCCGGCGGTCGAGGGTGCCACCCGGGCCAGATCGAACCGGGGTTCCACTTCCAGAATGAGCCCCATGGCTGTCGGGAAGTGGAGAGGCAGGCCCACCCTCGCCACGGCGAAGGTAGGGGCCAGGTAGCTGAGCGGAAGGCTGCCGAGCACGAAGCCGGGCCCGCCGAGGAGCCACCACCGATCCAGGGGCAGCCGTCGGGCGGTGGCGCCCTCCAGATCAAGATCCAGGCCCAGGGTCCTGGTGAGCGGTTGGAGCCCCTTGGCCCGCAGGTAGGCCTGGGTGAAGGTCGTGGGTGTGGGTGTGTCGGTCCGACCGGCGCTGACCTTTCCCCGCAGAAGGAGTCCCCGCGTGGGAAGGGTATGGCGGTCGAAGTTGTCCCACCCCGCGTCCAGGGTG
>DAIDKC010000206.1 GCA_027451045.1 Holophagaceae bacterium
CTCTACCACCTCGCCCTCTGCCACTACTCCGCCATCGAGAGCGCCGAGCGCGACCAGGCCGAGACCCGCAAGGCCATCACCGCCTTCCAGGACCTCCTGGCGGAATCCCCGGGCAGCCCCTACGCCGTCGAGGCCAAGTCCAAGATCACCCAGTGCTGGCGGCGCCTCGCCGAGCACGAGGTCGAGGTGGGGATCTTCTACGACAACACCTACTGGTACTACGGGGCCGTGAAGCGCCTCGAGTACGCCCTCAGGACCTATCCCGACTACGTGGACCGCGAGCGGGCCTACTACTACCTGGGCGAGGCCCTGCGGCAGCGCAAGCTGATCCCGATGGAGATCGAGCAGTTCCTGAATGCGTTCCTCGCCAAGAAGGGGAAAGAGCACTACGAGGACCTGACCCCTGCTGAAAAGAAGGAATATGCCGAAGCCTTGAAGGCCTTCGGCAAGGAGCGGATTGACGGCTTCCGGGCCGAGGCCAAGGACTACTACCAGAAGCTGGTGGAGAGCTATCCGCATTCGGAATGGGCCGCCCGCGCCGCGGACCGCCTCATCTCCATGGGCACCACGGGAGTGAAGGAATCCCTGGACAGCTGATGCACCTCCTGGCCCTCACCCCCGGCCAGGGGTTCGATCCCGGCCGCTGGGCCCCGGTCCTCCAGTCCGGCGTCCACGGCTTCATGATCCGGGAGCCGGAGCTGGAGGCCCGCAAGCTCCTGGAGGCCGCCCGGTGGTGCCGTGAGACCGCGCCGGACGTGGAGATCTGGATCAGCGGACGCCTGGACGTGGCCCTGGCGGCGGGGATCCGCCTGCACGTCCCGGAGGCCTACCCGGATCCCGGCGACGCCTGGGGGCCCCTGTCCCGCCCCCTCCATGCCGAGTCCCAGTGGGCGGCCCGGAGCGCCTGCGCCCAGCTGCTGCTCTCCCCCGTGCTGCCGAGCCCCGGCAAGGGAGCCCCGTGGGGCGTGGCGCGACTCCACCGCTTCCTGGACGGCCTGCCGGCCCCGGGCCCCAGGATCCTGGCCCTGGGAGGCCTGGATCCGGCCCATGCGGCGGGCCTCCGGCACCCGCGCCTCGACGGGATCGCCGCCATCCGCGCCTTCTGGGACGGGGAACCCGCGCGGGCGGTCCGCCGGTTCCTCGAGGCCTGGGGCGCCTGAGGGCCTGCAGGGCGCTGCTACCATGGAGCGCCCCGCGGAGGTCCCCATGGAACTGCCCGAGCGCCTGCACCACCTGGTGAGCGAGCTGGGGGATTCCCTGGTCCAGGCTCTGGCCGAGGACGAGCATTGCCGGGATCTGGCCATCCAGATCCAGGCAATGGGATTCGGCCTGGTCCTCATCCTGGAGGCGGCCCCCCTGAAGCTCCAGCCCCTCCCCGGCGCCCCGCCCCTGGCTCCGGAGTCGCCCCAGCCCTTCTCCGAGGACGACAAGCGGCTGATGAAGTCCTTCAAGATCAGGATGGACTGACCGTGGCCCCCACCTGGGACCGGCCCGCCCCGGAGGCGGCTCCCCCACCCCGTCCCAATGCGGCGGGGATGGATCTCCCGGAGCTGAAGGCGCTGGCCGCCTCATTCGGCGAGCCCGCCTGGCGCGGAGCCCAGCTGTTCGGAGGCCTCTACCGCCAGCGCTGGACCGACTGGGAGCACTTCACCGCCTTCCCGAAGCCCCTTCGGACCCGCCTGGCCGAGGCGGTGGATCTCCGCTGGCCCGCCATCCTGCATAGCCAGCCCGCCGAGGACGGTTCGACCAAGCATGTGTTCGGGCTCGAGGACGGCCTGCAGGTGGAAGGGGTCCACATGCCCTACGAGCGCCGGACCACCCTCTGCCTCTCCAGCCAGGTCGGCTGCGCCATGGGCTGCACCTTCTGCGCCACGGGCAGCATGGGCATCCTGCGGAACCTCACGGCGGCCGAGATCGTCGGCCAGGTGGTCGCGATGCTCAACCACCACGCGCCCCCCGCCGAGCGCCCCGTCAACCTCGTCTTCATGGGCATGGGCGAGCCGCTCCACAACCTGGACCACCTCATGGCGGCCTTCGGGATCCTCACGGACCCCCAGGGACTGGCGATTCCGCCGCGCCGCATCACGGTGTCCACGGCCGGGCTGGTGAGCGGCATCGAGCGGCTGGGAGCCTTCCCGAAGCGCCCCCGCCTCGCCCTCAGCCTCAACGCCACCACGGACGAGGCCCGCTCGCGCATCATGCCGGTGAACCGCGTCTGGAACCTGGAGGCCCTCGCCCAGGCCCTCGCCCGTTTCCCGCTGCAGTCCGGCGAGCGCGTCACCCTGGAGTACGTGCTGATGAAGGGCGTCAGCGACAGCCTGGAGGATGGCCGGCGGCTGGCCGCCTTCGCGCGGCGCTTCCCCAGCAAGGTGAACCTGATCCCCTTCAACCCGCACGAGGGCACGGGACCGGGCCCCCGCGGCGCCGAAGCCTTCGCCCCCCCCGACGAGGCCCGGGTGGGGGCCCTCTGCCGCCTGCTTTCCGATGCGGGCCTGCCCGTCGCCGTCCGCCGCAGCCGGGGCCAGGATGTGGCCGGCGCCTGCGGCCAGCTGGTGCGGGACCTCCGGGCCAGGCGCTGAACGAGCGATGGGCCCGCCCCCCCTGTCCCTCTTCCGCCTCCTGGACCAGCGCCTCCAGGCGGAAGGCACGGTTTCCGTGGGGGAGCTGCTGGACCAGGCCGGGGAACAGGCTTTCGGCCTGGCCCTCTTCCTGCTCGCCCTGCTCACCTTCATCCCGGGTGTGGCCAATGTGCTGAGCCTCGGGACGCTGGCCCTGGGTATCCAGCTCGGATGGGGGCGGCGACGCCATCCCTGGCTGCCCGCGACCCTCCAGCGGCACGAGCTGCAGCGGGGACACGTCAAGGCCCTGCTGGCCCAGGTCGAGGCCCGCCTGGCCTGGCTCGGAGCCCGCACGGCCCCGAGACGGGCCCCCGGCCGGCGGATCCTGGGCCTCCTCGTGGCCTGGACGGCCTTCCTGGCGGCCCTGCCCATCCCCCTCCCCCTGGCGAACGTGCTGCCCGCCACGAGCCTCGTGCTGCTGGCCGTCTCCATGCTGGAGGAATGGCCCCTCCCCGCCTGGCTGGGGGCAGCCCTCGGGCTGATCACCACCGGCTATTTCGCCCTCTCCGCAGGCCTGATCTGGGGCGCACTCCGGGCCCTCCTCCGCCTGCTGGCCAGGTGAGCCCATGCGATTCGACGCCCTGACCCTCTTCCCGGAATTCTTCGAGGCCGCCCGGCTCGGCATCACGGGCCGCGCCTTCCGGGAGCTGGGCCACGGCCTCTTCACCCACAGCTACCGGCCCTTTGCAGGCAATGCGTTCGGCCATGTGGACGACACGCCCTTCGGCGGCGGGCCGGGCATGGTGCTGCGCCCCGAGGTGCTGCGGGATACCCTGGCCTCGGTACCGCGGGCCGGAGCAGGCCGTGTGATCCACTTCAGCCCCGCCGCGCCGCCGCTGACCCACGCCAAGGTGGTGGAGCTGGCCGGACTGGACCAGGTCATTCTCGTCTGCACCCGCTACGAGGGGCTGGACCAGCGGGCCGTGGACCGCTATGTGGACGAGGAGCTGAGCGTGGGCGAGGCGGTGCTGAGCGGCGGCGAGCTGCCGGCCCTCTGCCTGGTGGATGCCGTCTGCCGCTGGCTGCCCGGCGTGCTGGGCAACGAGGCCAGCGCCGAAGAGGACAGCTTCGCCACGGGCCTGCTGGATCATCCCCACTTCACCCGTCCCGCCGAATTCGAGGGCCTGGCCGTGCCGGCCGTGCTCCAGGGCGGCGACCACGGGGCCATCCGGCTCTGGCGGCTGCGGGAGGCCATGGCCCGCACGCGGCGCCTGCGGCCCGATCTCTGGGCGGCCTTCCTCCGGGAGCGCCTGCCGGACCTGGACCGCCCCGCCCAATGGTGCGCCTGGCAGGTGGAGCACCCCCAGGACTGGGAGCGGCCCAAACCCAGGGGGTGGAAGGGATGGCGGGACTCCTGACGGAATGAAACCGCCGGACGCGGCTCGGGTGCGGACTTTGAGCGGCCTAGGGCTTCGTTGGCAGGGCGGGTAGGGGAACGGGCAAGTGAACCTCGACGATCCAGCCTCTCCTGGCGTTCAGGATCCGTGGAAGACTGGGGCCATGCGGGCCATCACGATCCCCTGTCTCCTGGCCGCCATGGCCCTCTACGCGCAGGCCCCGGATCTCCGGGCGGTCATGCTTCCCGGCTCCCGCAAGGACGATCTGGCCCTGCCGCTCCTGGTGTCCCCTTCCGCCCCTTCCGTGGCCTCGCGCCTGAACACGCTCCTCCAGCTGGTCTACCTGGAGGGCCTCGCGAAACCGGGCACGAGGGATCCCTTCGCGCGCGTCCGCTACGACTCCAACCGGGAAGGTTCAGGCTCCACCTCGTCCCTCTCCTGGTCCGCGAAGCGCGAGGGCCGGATGATGGCGATGCAGATATCCAGCGAGACCATGGGCGCCTATCCCACCGAGTCGGTGGATGATCTGCTGCTGGACTGCGTCAACGGCCAGCCGGTGGAACCCGCGGATCTCTTCACCCCTGAAGGGCTGAAGGCGCTGAGCGCACGACTCACCACGCTGCGGAAGGCGAAGCTGGTCCGCGAGATCCAATCGGAGAAATCGCGTAAGCCCGATGAGGACACGAAGTCCTGCATCGAGGTCCAGGAGGAATGCCTCCAGGAAGAAGCCTTCGGCGACATCACGAGCTTGAGGCTGGACGCCAAGGAGCTCGCCTTCCCTGGCTCCCTGGATCTTCCCCATGTGGTGCTCGCCTGCGATGTGGACCTCACCGTTTCCCTGCCGCGGCAGGAGCTGGCGCCCTACCTCAGCCCCTACGGCAAAGCCCTGATGGATCCGAGCCTCCCCGCGCCCGCGCTGCCCGAAGCATGGACTGACCGGGTCTTCACGGGCAGCATCGGCACCGCACGGGTGGCTCTCCATCTCACGCGAGAGGAGGACGGCTCCATCAGTGGGAGCTACGCCTATCTCAAGCGCGGCACCGCCATTGACCTGTCGGGCAGCGCGAAGCATGGCACCTATGCGCTCGATGAATCCGACGCCGATGGGGCCACGACGGGCCACCTTTCGTTCCAGCAGGAGGGGCTGAAGCTCAGGGGCGCCTGGACCTCGCCCGACGGCACCCGGTCTCTCCCCTTCACCGCCTCGCCGGAGTGAGCCGGGACGCTGTTCGCGATCCATCGAGTCCATCGCAGGCTCGAGGCTTGTCTCGCGCTTCATCGGCCGCATGGGCGGGAAGCCGTGCTCCAGAACGTTGATGAAGTCCATGTCCAGCCTCATGGCCTCGTCGCTGCCGTGGATCGCCTGCGAAGGGGCGGAGCACCTGCTGGCCGCCGCCCTGGACCGCCGCATGCAGGGGTGCGCACGGCAGGTGGAGCACCCCCAGGACCGGGAGTGGCCCAGGCCCAGGGGATGGCGGTGGCCGCATGCCTGAGCCCTTCCCATTTCCCGCCCTTCCGGTAGACTGGGGGACTCCCCGTCTCTGGGGACATCGAGCCATGTCCGCCGATTCCGGCCCGGGACCGCTGGCCCAGGAGCCCATCATGAGCCACATCATTGACCAGCTCGAAGCCGGCCTGCTTCGCAGCGACCTGCCCCGCATCCAGCCCGGTGACACCGTGAAGGTGCACGTCAAGGTGAAGGAGGGAGAGAAGGAGCGCATCCAGCTCTTCCAGGGCATCGTCATCGGCATCAAGGGCGGCGGCATGCGCACCTCCTTCACCGTCCGCAAGATCGCCAGCGGCGTGGGCGTGGAGCGCATCTTCCCCCTGCACAGCCCCACCATTGACAAGCTGGAGGTCGTGCGCCACGGCCAGGTCCGCCGCGCCAAGCTCTACTTCCTGCGGGAGAAGCTCGGCAAGGCTGGCCGCCTCAAGGAGCGCCGCGAAACGGCCGAGTAGGCCCTCCGCCTCCCCGCAACGGCGCCCTCCGGGGCGCCGTTCTCGTGAAGGGCCAGGCTAACCTTCCAGCGGACAGCCACATGGATGCCCATCCGTGACACTGCTGCGACACCCGCAGCACGCGGAGCGGGAGAATCGGCGTGGGCGCCCGGCGCCCTTTCCCGAGGAGGATTCATGAGGCAGCTTTCCCGCTTCGCCCTGGCAGCCCTGGCCGCAGCCGCCCTGGCTGCGCCTTTGAAGGCCGAGGAGCCCCGCTTCGGCGTCGAGGGGCTGGTCAACGCGCCCCTCGGCGACCTGAAGGACTTCGTGGACAGCAAGCCCGGGTTCTCCGTGGGGGCCCTGGGGACCTTCGACCTGGGCGCCGGCAGCATGCTCCGCCCCCGGGTGGACTACACCAGCTATCCGAACGCCAACCTGGCGAACCTCCGGAACGAGGCCAGCAACGTGGCGCTGGGCTGCGACTACCTCTACTTCCTCGCCCAGCGGCCCGAGGCCTTCTATCTCCTGGGTGGCCTCTCCGCCGTGCGCTGGTCCTTCTCGACGGATGCCGGCTTCGGCAAGGTCTCCACGGACACCACCAAGTTGGGCCTGGCCCTGGGCGGGGGCTACCAGTGGAACCGGACCCTCGGCACCGAGTTGCGCTACACCTACAGCAGGATTGATTCGGGCTTCAACGCCGACGCGCTCCAGGCCGGCGTCACCATCCGGTTCTGACCCGCCTCGATCCGAACCCTCGGGGCCCCGCGCTGCGGGGCCCTTTGCGTGGCGGGCCTCAGGCCGGGCGGAGGGCCTCCTCGATGGTGGTGGCGTCCACGAGGCCCCTGCAGCCGTAGAGCACCGGGAACAGCCGCTCCGGAGCATGGGTGCGCAGGAGGCGGGCCACCAGGTCCGTGCCGGCGCGGTAGCAGGGCAGGTACATGCGGCCCATGAGCGGGTGGCGCCCCCAGGCGCCGGCGAACTTCCCCGCCCGCTCCTCCGAGACCAGGAACTCCCGGGGCAGGAGGGCGGCCACCTCGGCTTCCGGGCGGCCCTCCTGCCAGAGGAGATAGGAGGCCTGGTTCTTCGCGTCGTCCTGGAGGAGGGCCAGCAGGAGGCCGATCCTCAGGTCGGGATCGGGCACCTGCTCCACGTCGGACACGCCGTGGGCGATGAGGATGGCGTTGTTGGCGATGCCCTCGAAGAGCGTCGCGGCCCGGGTGTTCATGGTGAGCACCGAGGCCTCGAAGCCCACGTGGCCCCGCCAGAAGCGATCCTGCAGGAAGGCGAAGGTGGTCACGTGCCCGGGCACCACCTCGTGGGTCACGAGCTGCTCGAACTCCGGCACCGTGATCTCCAACGAGGCGTTGATCTCGTAGGTGGCCTCGTACTCGGGCCGTCCGTCCGGGCGCCGGGCCCGGCCCAGGTAGTTCATGGACCCCGAGAACCACGCATCCTGGATCGGCAGGAACTCGATGTTGTCCATGGGCACGTCGCGGAGCTCCGCGGGCAGGTGCGACCGCAGGTGGCGTTCAGCGAGGGCCGCATAGCGCGCGATGGTGGCCGCCCCGACGGAGCGCACGGAGGCCATCGGCACCCGCCGCTGGGCCCGCCAGGCCGCCACGGCGGCCCGCAGTTCGGCGTCGGAAGCGGAGGGGAAGCCGGCCTGGGCCAGCAGGTCGCGCACCCGGCGCCGCTTCTCCCCGGGTTCGGAGGGCGAGGGCGGCAGACCCGTGGAGGCCTCGACACAGCGGGCGTAGGGCACGGGTTCGCCTCTCCCGAGCATCTCCATGGCCAGGTCCCACATCACCTCGAAGCAGAGGGCCAGGCCCGCCACGTAGCGTCCCCGGAGCCCGGCCATGCCCTGGGCATCCGCGGCCAGGGCCGCGATGGCCCCGCGCACGTCCACCGCCGCGAGGTAGGCGTCAAGGGCCGCCCGATCCGGCACCGGCGCCGACACCCCGCCGCTCTGCCGCAGGGCCGCCGCCGAGGGGTGGGTGTAGGCAGCGGGCAGCGGTTCGTCCGAGAACCAGGAATCGGCGATGAAGCGGCCAAGGCCCGAGGGGTTCATGACATCGCCGCCCCAGAGCGCATCCATGCCCAGGATCGCGGTCGCGACGTGGTCCTCGAATCGTGCTGTCATGGCGGACTCCCGGGACCAGTGTGGGGGGCGGGTTCCCGTTCCCACAAGGGTTTGCTTCTGGCCGCCCCCGCCCGGGGGGCGTAGGATGAATCCGTCACCCCGGAGCCGCATTGCCGAACGCCGACGGGCCGAACCTCAGAGGCTTCCTGCGCGAGATCCGACGTCTCGATACGGAAGCCCGCCTCCGCGCCGCGGAAGGGAGGATCGCGGAGCTGGAGCAGAGGCTGGCCGAGCTGAGCCTGCTGGACCCCGTCACCGGGCTGCCCAACCACCGCCGCTTCTCGGACCGCCTCTCCCAGGCCCTCCTGATGGCGCAGCGCCACCGGGGTGCCGTGGGGGTGATCCAGCTGGACCTGGACCGCTTCAAGCGGGTCAACGACCTGGCGGGCCACGCCGGCGGGGACGACGTGCTCCGGCAGGTGGGGCGCCGCCTCCAGGGCGCCCTGCGCCAGGGGGACACCCTGGCCTGCATGGGCGGTGGGCGCTTCATGGCCCTGCTGCCCGAGCTGCCCCACGCCCTGGGCGCCACGCGGACCGCCCAGAAACTCCAGGAGGCCCTCCAGGCCCCCTTCCCTGCAGGAGCCCGGGAGATCGGCCTGGAGGCCAGCTTCGGCGTCTGCGTCTTCCCGCAGGACGGGATGGAGGCGGAGGAGCTGGAGGCCCATGCGGAAGCGGCCCTCTACCGCGCCAAGGAGCGAGGCGGCGGGCGCATCGAGTGCTTCACCACCACCCTGGACCGGGACGCCCTCGAGCGCCAGGAGCTGGAGCAGTGTCTCCGGGAGGCCCTCCGCAACCGCGAATTCCAGATGTGCTACCAGCCCCAGTTCCGCATGGACGGGAGGCTGGCGGGGGTCGAGGCCCTGTTGCGCTGGAACCATCCCATGCTCGGCCCCGTGCCGCCCGGGAAGTTCATCCCCCTGGCCGAGGAGAGCCACCTGATCCTGCCCATCGGGGAGTGGGCCCTGCGGGAATCCTGCCGACAGATGGCCCTCTGGAACCAGCAGGGACTGACTTCGGGACCGGAGCCGCTGGTCCTCGCCGTGAACGTCTCCGCCCTCCAGCTCACCCAGAACAACTGGGACCAGTGCGTGGTCCGGGCCCTGGCGGATTCGGGGCTCCGCCCGGGGCAGCTGGAGCTGGAGATCACCGAGAGCCTCATCATGCGCCAGGGCCCGGAGGACATCCTCCCCCTGCGGCGCCTGAGGGAGACTGGAACCCGCATCGCCATTGACGATTTCGGCACGGGGTACAGCTCCCTGGGCTACCTCCAGCGCCTGCCCATCACCACCCTGAAGCTGGACCAGTCCTTCATCGCCAGCCTCCAGGCCTCCCCGGGGGAGCCCGCCTCGGAACCCATTGTCCGCGCCGTCATCCAGCTGGCCCACAGCCTCGGCCTCACCGTGGTGGCGGAGGGCGTGGAGACCGAAGGGCAGCGGGACATGCTGGATCTCCTGGGCTGCGACTGCCTCCAGGGTTTCCTGCTGGGCCGTCCCCTTCCTGCCGACGGCTTCGAGGCGCTCCTCCAGTCCATGGCCGCCCGGGGGTTCCTGGAGGCCCCGGCGATCCGCGCCCAGGGCCCGTCCCGCTGACCCGGGAACCGACCTAGAGGATCTCCTCGAAGAAGTCCCGCATGTGCCTCCAGCTCCGCCGGGCGGCGGCCTCCTGGTAGGCGACGCCCCGGGCCGGATCGTTCCCGGCGGACAGCTGGGTGAAGGCGTGAACGGCCCCGGCGTAGGCGATGAAGACGTAGTCGGCTCCCGCGCGGCGCATCTCCTCATGGAAGGCCGCCACATCGGCCGCCGGCACGAAGGGGTCGTCCGCGCCGTGGCAGACCAGCACCTTGGCGCGGATGGGCGACGGAAGGGCCTCCACCGGAGCGTCCAGGCCGCCATGGAAGGAGACCACCCCGCGGACGGGAAGGCCGGCCCGCGCCGCCTCCAGGGCTCCCGTCCCGCCGAAACAGTAGCCGATGACTCCCAGCCGCGCAGCATCCACCCCCGGCTGGCCTTTCAGGGCCGCCAGGCCGGCCGCCAGGCGGCGCCGATAGAGCGGGCGGTCGCCCTTGTACTGGCCCGCGAACTGGGCCGCCTCCTGGGGTCCCGCGGGTCTCACGCCCTTGCCGAAGATATCGGCCGCCAGGGCCACGAAGCCGAGCCCCGCCAGCTCCCTGCAGATGCCCCGCTCGTGGTCGGTCACGCCCATCCACTGGGGCACCACCAGCACGCCCGGGCGTGCCCCCGCCCCGCCCGGATGGACGAGGTAGCCCTCCAGGGGCGTGGTCCCGTCGGCGTAGTCCAGGGCCTGCCCTGGGACCGGGGAAGCATCGGGGTGTGCCATGGCCGCCTCCAGATCTGGGGGCTGATCCTAGCAGGAATCCCGGGGCGCTACCGGCCTGTGGACCCGTAGCCGCCCCCGCCGCGGCCGGTCTCCCCCAGCGACGCCAGGCTCGCTTCCGGCGCCCAGGCCCAGGCCGCCGCGGGCGCCACCAGGAGCTGGGCGATGCGCTCGCCACGCCGCAGGAGGAAGGGTGCCTCGCCGTGGTTGACGAGCAGCACCTGCACCTCGCCCCGGTAGTCCGCATCAATGGTGCCGGGCGCGTTCAGGACCGTGACCCCGTGCTTCAGGGCCAGGCCGGAGCGGGGCCGGACCTGGCCCTCGAAGCCGGGCGGGATGGCCATCACCAGGCCCGTGGGCACCAGCCGCCGCGAGCCCGGCGCCAGTTCCCAGGCTTCTCCCTCGGGAATCGCCGCCCGCAGGTCCATGCCCGCCGCATGTTCGGTGGCATAGGCGGGCAGGTCGAGGCCTCGGCCGTGGGGGAGCTGGTGGACGGGAATGCGCATGGTCTCAGGCCCTTTCCTTGATCAGCTGCCCGCAGGCGCCCTGCACGTCGCGGCCCCGGCTGCGACGGACGGTGACGAAGCAGCCGCGGTCCTTCAGCCAGTCGGAGAAACGCTGGATGCGATCCTCCTCCGGCTCGCGGAAGGCGCTGGCGCCATGCTCATTCATGGGGATGAGGTTCAGGTTGTGGCCGTGGCGCAGGTCCCCCAGCCAGCCGGCGAGGCGCTGGGCATCGGCCTCGGTATCGTTCTCCCCCGCCAGCAGCACGTACTCGAAGGTGAACTTCTCGCCGCGCTTGAGGGGCCAGGCGTCCAGCGCCTGCCGCAGGCGCGCCAGGTTCCACACGCGGTTCACGGGCATGGTGCGGTTTCTCGCCTCGTCGGTGGTGGCGTTGAGGCTCAGGGCCAGCAGGGGTCGGGGCTCCAGCTTGGCCAGCCGCTCGATGCCCGCCACCAGCCCCGAAGTGCTCACGGTGATGCGGCGGGGCGCCAGCCCCAGGCCCGCCGGATGGCAGAGCAGGCGGATGGCGCGATGCAGGTGGTCGAGGTTGTGCAGCGGTTCCCCCATGCCCATGAAGACGAGGGTGAGGTCGTGCCCGCGCTCCGGGCCCAGATCCCGCATGAGGGTCAGCACCTGGCCCAGGATCTCGCCGGGCTGGAGGTTGCGCAGGATGCCCATGCTGCCGGTGGCACAGAAGGTGCAGCCCATGGCGCAGCCCACCTGGCTGGACAGGCAGTAGGTGACGCGGGGGTTCCGGACCTTCCGCGGCATGTGGACCGCCTCGATGCGCCGGCCATCCGCGAGTGCCAGCGCGAGCTTGGTGGAGCCGTCCCCCGAGGGCTGGCGCTCGACCGCCACCGGCCGCCGCAGGTCCGCCACGGCCTCCAGCCAGCGCGCAATGGTGGAGCCGAGCTGCGGGGCGCCCCCCGTCCAGGTCCAGGGCCGGTGGAGGCGGCGGAAGGTCTCAAGGGCGCTGCCCGGGCAGCCCAGGGCCTCCAGCTCCTCCGGCAGCAGCGACCAGGCCGAGGGCAGCCCCTCGCGCTCCGGCGCGGGGCGATCCCAGGGCATGGTGGCGGGAGGATTCATGGACGAAAAAGGGGCCGAAGCCCCTGCCGATTCTAGCCGGATCCGCCGCCGGGCCCCTGGCCGAATGGCCACCCCGGATCTCAGGCCACCAGATCCCTGGCCCGGATCTCGCCGCCCCGCCGTGTGCCGAGGGCGCTCAGGCCGGCCTGGGCGGGATCGAGGAGGGTGCGGGCGACCCGGAGCAGGTCCTCCTGCGTGACGGCCTCGATCTCGGCCACCTGCTCGTCGAGGGTCTGGAGGCGGCCCTGGTGGATGGCCTGGTGGGCCAGGTTGAACATGCGGCTGCTGCTGCTCTCCTGGCTGAAGACCAGGCTCGTGCGGGCCTGAAGCTTGGCGCGTTCCAGCTCCTCGGCCTCGACGCCCCGCTCGCGGACGCGCTGGCATTCGGCCATGGCGCGCTGCACCAGTTCCCGCACCTGGCCTGCGGCGCAGCTGGCCGTGATCTGGAGGGCGCCCGTGTCCGCGTAGGGGCTGAGGTAGCTGCCCACCTGGTAGCAGAGGCCCCGGCGCTCCCGCAGTTCCAGGAAGAGGCGCGAGGCCGCCCCACCGCCCAGCACGTGGCTCAGGAGGTGGGCGGCGGCGCGGTCCTCGTCCCGGTGGCCGGGGGCGGGGAATCCCAGCACCAGGTTCACCTGCTGGAGATCCTTCCGGGGCACGTTGAGGAGGAAGGGCCGGGTCCGGCTGGGGGCGCCCGGAGGCAGGACGGGCCCCTGGGGCAGCCGCGCCAGCACGGGCTCGAGCAGGCCCAGCAGGGCCTCGGGCACCAGGGCCCCGGCGGCCGTCACCACCAGGTTCCCGGGCCGATAGGTGGCCTCGAAGAAGGCCCGGGCCTGGGTGGAACCGTAGCCGGACACCTGGTCCGGACGCCCGAGGATGGGATGGGCCAGGGGGGAGCCCTCCCAGAAGCGGCCATAGAACAGCTCGCTCACCCAGTCGTCGGGCGCATCCTCGCTCTGGGCAATCTCCTCGAGGATGACGCTGCGCTCCCGGGCCAGTTCCTCCGCATCGAAGCGGGGGGTGGTGACCAGGTCCCCCAGGAGGCGCACCAGGTCCGGCAGCTGGTCCGCGAGGACCTTCCCGTAGAAGCAGGCCACCTCCTTGCCGGTGAAGGCGTCCACGTGGCCCCCCAGGCGGTCCGTGGCCTCCGCCACCGCATCCGGGGTGGGAAAGGCCTCCGTGCCCTTGAAGACCGTGTGCTCCAGGAAGTGGGCCAGCCCCTCCTCCCCCGGGCCCTCGTGGCGCGACCCCCGCCGCACCCAGAAGCCCACCGCGCAGCTGCGGACGTGGGGGAGGGGCTCGACGAGAACCTCGGTGCCGTGGCAGGTGAGAGCGCGGAAGGCTGCATCCATGGAGCCAGTCTATCGCCTGCCCCCTTCCGCCCTTCCCCATCCGGAGCCCCCGGGCGCACCATGGAGGCCGCAGCGGTGCGAAGGGAAGAGGAGGACCGGATGCTGATCCACCAGATCCAGTTCCAGACCACCGGCGCCCCCGAGGTGCTCCGGTGGGTCGGCTCGGAGCTGCCCGCTCCCGGCCCAGGGGAGGTCCGGGTCCGACACCGGGCCATCGGCGTGAACTTCATTGACGTCTACCAGCGCAGGGGCGTCTACCCGGTCCCCCTGCCCGCCACGCCGGGCTTCGAGGCCGCCGGGGTCGTGGAGGCGCTGGGTCCCGGCGTGGAGGACCTCTTTCCGGGGCAGCGCGTGGGGTACGTGGACGGCCCGACGGGGGCCTACAGCGAGGCCCGGAACCACCCCGCGGACCGCCTGATCCCCCTGCCGGACGACCTCCCGGATGACGAGGCCGCCGCCCTGCTCTTCAAGGGGCTGACCGCCCACATGCTCGTGCGGCGCGTCTGGCGCCCCGAGCGGGGCCCCTGGGTCCTCGTCCATGCCGCCGCCGGCGGCGTCGGACGCCTCCTCACGCGGTGGCTGGCGCAGGAGGGCGCGCGGGTCATCGGCGTGGTCGGCAGTCCCCTCAAGGTCCCGGAAGTCCAGGCGGAAGGCGCCGAGGAGGTCCTGGTGGTTCCGGCAGGGGGAAGCTACGAGGGACTGGCCCGGGAAGTGCGCCGGCTCACGGGGGAACTCGGCGTCGGCACGGTGTTCGACTCGGTGGGCAAGGCCAGCTTCGCGGCATCCCTGGACAGCCTGGCCCCCTTCGGCCTCCTCGCCTCCTACGGGAATGCCAGCGGACCCGTTCCGGCCGTGGAGACCGCCGAGCTGGGGCGGCGGGGATCCCTCGCCCTCCAGCGGCCCAGCATCTTCCATCACATCGCCGATCCGCGCAGGCTCAGGTCCGCCGCCGTCGAACTCTTCGAGGCCCGTGCCCAGGACCGGGTCCGGGCCTGCATCCACGCGCGCTTCCCCCTGCGGGAGGCCGCCGAAGCCCATGCCCTGCTCGAGTCCCGGACCACGCGCGGGGCCATCGTCCTCCTCCCCTGAGGCTGGTTCAGCCCTCCGCCTCGCGCCCCGCCAGCCCCACGGGGGTGCGGTGCAGTTTCCAGCCCGCGAGGCCCCAGCACAGCGCCCCGAAAACCAGGAGGACGAGCAGGGACACGAGGGGCGGGGTCGTCACCTGGACCTGGGCCAGGATCTGGTGCGCACCTACTTCGGCGACCCGGCTCCCCGACAGGCTCTCGATGTGGTGGGTGAAAGTCAGGCGCTGGAGGAACGGGGGGAAGATCCGCACCAGCGGCTCCCAGAGGAAGAAGTAGAGGGCCCCCCAGAGCGTTCCCCGCTTGAAGAGCAGGCCCACGAGGGTCATGAGGGCCAGTTCGCCCCACCAGGCCGCCACCAGGGCGGCCATCCGCCCGGCCAGGAGCGAGGGGTCCCCGCCCATGACCTGCAGGCCCAGCACCCCCAGGACGAGCCAGGCCGCGCCCCACAGGAACCAGGGCAGGCCCTTGCCCAGCGGGTAGGCCCATGCCGGAGCGGGCCGCACCAGCAGCAGGGGCAGGGTGCGCTGTTCCAGATCCTCGCGGATCCCTGCGGGAGCCGCCACCAGCGCCATGATGGGCAGCATCATCTTCACTAGGCCCTCGTGGAAGACCCGCAGCGCCTCGCCGGGAGTGGCATCCAGTCCCCGGAGCCGCCCGAAGGCGAAGATGCCCAGGCTGAGGCCCACGGGCACGGCCACGAGGGAGGCGACGGCCCAGCCCCGTCCCTGGAAGACCCGGGGAGCGTAGCCCCGGGCCACGGCGCCGAGGGTCGCGAAGGGGGACGGCGCGCCATTCATAGGTGATCCTGGGTGAGGTACTGGAAGACGGCCTCGAGGTTGAGGTCCAGGGGATCGAGCGCATGGACGGGCAGCCGCCCGTCCGCCACGGCCTGCTGCAGCCTGGGCAGGATGTCCCGGGGCGAGCGGACGGAGAGGACCACGGATGCATCCTCCAGGCGCAGGGCGGCCAGTTCGGCCTGTTCCACCGCCCAGCGGGCCAGGGCCTTGGGATCGCCGGCGACACGGAGCTCCACAGGATGGCGGTCCAGCAGGTGCCGGATCTCCAGGACGCTCCCCTCCGCCAGCAGGCGCCCCCTGAACAGCAGCAGGATGCGGTCCGTCAGCTGCGCGATCTCGGACAGGATGTGGCTGGAGACCAGCACCCGCGCGCCCCCGGCGGCCAGGCGTCGCAGGAGATCCATGAGGCCGAGCCGCGCCTCCGGGTCCAGGCCGTTGAAGGGCTCGTCCAGGATGAGCAGCCGGGGCTCGTGCAGCAGGGCCTGGGCCAGGCGCATGCGCTGGCGCATGCCCTTGGACATCCGGACGAAGGGGAGGTGGGCGCGGTCGGCCATGCCCACGGTCTCGAGGGCGCGCGCCAGGGCCTCCTGCAGCGGGCCGCCGGCAAGCCCCGACAGCGCCCCCATCATGCTCAGCCAGCGGTCGCCGCGGAGCCCCGCGGGCAGCCGGTCGCCCTCCGGCACCAGGCCGATGCGCGCCAGCACCGCGGGATTTCGGAAAGGGGCCTCCCCGAAGACCCTGACCTCGCCGCCCGAAGGCGGCAGCAGGCCGGAGACGAGCTGGAGCAGGGAGGACTTCCCGGCCCCGTTGGGCCCCAGGAGGCCCGTGATGCCCCCGCCGTCGGGCAGCTCGAAGCTGGTGGGGGAGAGGCCCAGGATGGGCCCGTAGCGGAGCGAGGCGCGGTCGAGGACGATCATCAGATCACCGCCTCGGAGGGTCGGGTCCGCCTGGCTGCCAGGGAGGTCCACAGGACGACGTGGAACGCGGTGCCCAGGATGGTGGGCACCCACCCCAGCAGGGGCTGGGCGACGCCGGCGAACAGGGCGGGCCAGGCCTGGACCAGCACGACGGGATTGAGGGCCTCGGCGCTCCCGATGCCCGCGAGGCCGTGGACCAGGGAGGCCACGGTGGAGGTGCCCAGCACCAGCCCGAGGACCCAGCCTACGCCGGCCCGGGGCGTGGCGGCGAGGGCCGAGGCTCCCGCCGCCAGGGTGCCCATGAGCAGCGAGATCAGGGCCATCGCAGGGAGCAGCCTCAGGGGCGTCGTGGGCCACACCGGGCCCTGGAGGCCCGCCACCATCAGGGACAGCGCCCAGGGCAGGAGGACGAAGGGCAGCAGCACCGCGAAGGGCAGGGCACTGGCGAAACCCACCTTGGCCAGGAGGTAGTCCCTGGGGCGGACCGGATGGGCGTACATCAGCGGCCGCACCCGGTAGAGGGTGTCCCTGGCCACGAGCCCCCCTCCCACCAGGGCCACCAGGAACCAGAGCAGGGTGGTGGCCGGATTCAGAAGGCCCGCCTGGAAGTCCGGCCCCTGGGCCAGCACGGCCCGGGCGAAGTCCTGCATGGGTCGGAAGGCGGGGTTGCTGCCCAGGAGGTACTTCACGTAGATGATGGAGAGCTTCACCAGCAGCGTCACCAGGAAGGCGAAGCCGAAGAACCGTCCGATCTTCTGGCGCCAGAGGCGGGCCAGGTCGAAGCGCATGAGCACCAGGGCCGGGGGCTGGCCCCGGGTGAGGTCCGGCGCAGGGGGCAGGGTCGGGGCGTAGATGGGCATCTCAGGCCTCCGATCCGGCGGGTGCGCCATGCAGCGCTCGGAGCAGCACCTCGTCCAGGCGGTCGTGGCGGGGCGTCAGCTGGATGAGGGTGGCACCCTGCGCCTGGGCCCACCGGAAGACGGCCGCGGGTTCCGCCTCCGCCAGCTCCACGTCGTAGAGGCCCCCCCGGGCCTCCAGCACCGATCCGAGTTCGGCGAGCGCCGCCTCCTGGGCCGCATCCAGCGTCTCGAGGAAGCGCAGTTCCACACGCTTCGCGAGGGCTCGGCGCAGGCCGGCCATGGATCCCGCCGCCCGGATCTCGCCCTTGTCCAGGATCACGAGCTGGTCCGCCACGCGCTCGACGTCGCCCAGGAGATGGGAGGCGAGGACGACGCCCGTTCCCAGCTCCCCATGGACCCGGAGCACCAGGTCCAGCATCCTCCGCCGCCCATCCGGGTCCAGGCCGTTGGTGGGCTCGTCGAGGAATACCAGCTCGGGGCTGTGGACCAGGGCCTGGGCCAGCTTCACCCGCTGGCGCATGCCCGTGGAGTAGCCGCTGACGGAGCGGTAGCGCGACTCGTCCAGCCCCACGAAGTAGAGCACCTCGTGGGCCCGGTCCCGCGCGGCCTCGGGCGCGAGGCCGGAGAGCTCGCCCCAGAAGGCCACCTGCTCGTAGGCGGAGGCATCCTCGATGAGCGCGTCGTACTCGGGCATGTAGCCGATGCGGCTCCGCAGCTTCGCCGCCTCCGGCGCCCCCAGGGGGACGCCGAGCACGGTCCCGCCCCCGGCCGAAGGGCGCAACAGGCCGAGGAGCGTCTTGAGGAGCGTGGACTTGCCCGCACCGTTGGGTCCCAGCAGCCCCACGATGCCCTGGTCGAGGGAGAGGGTCAGGCCCCGCAGCGCCGGAGGCGAGGCAACGCCGTAGCGCACGTCCAGGTTCTCGAAGGCGATCACGATGGGCTCCGGGATGCTTGCGGCTACGGGGCCGGCACGGTTTGGATTAGGCTGGTCAGGATTCCATCCTCCCACGCCTGGATGAACCGCATGCAGATCCTGGACTGGACCTTCCTGAATGCCTACCAGGCCGGCGCCCTGTTCGCCCTGGCGGCGGCCTACGGCGCGGACGGCATGGCCCGCCGGGACGGCATGATGCGGTGGATGGCCGTGGCCTGCCTCGCCCTGGGCCTCCGCCACGCCATCGCCCAGCACTGGGGGAATGGCGCCGACCTGGGCAGCCTGGCCGCCCGCGCCCAGCTCCTGATGATCTGCCTGGGATTCCTGTCCCTCTGCCTGGCGGCGGTCCAGCTCTTCCCCCGCGTCATCTCCGCCCGGTTCCCCCGCTGGATGGCCCTCGGCCTCCTGCCGGACTTCTTCCTCGCCCTCTTCCCGCCCGCATCCCACCTCCTGTATTTCAGCCTGGAAGGCATCTCGGTCTTCACCCAGCTGGCCGGCTGCGTCCTGGTGATCCGGGCCGCGATGAAGGCGGGGATGGCCGGGGATCCCATGGGCGTGCGCTTCTTCTATGGATTCCTGGCCGCCTCCTTCCCCCTCGTGGTGGAGATCGCGGCCACGACCCTCTTCCACCTGGACATCCACCTCGCAGGCCTGAGCCTCCTGATCCTGGCGGTGGTGATCGGCAGCTCCTGGCAGCAGCTGGCCACCCAGTCCCTGCGGGAGCAGGTGCAGGAGGCCGAAGCCGAGGGCGAAACGTGGCGCAGTCTGGTCCAGGGGACCACCTTCCGGACCGACCGCCCCTCCCCGTTCATGGACGTCACCTTCGGCGGAAGCTGGTCCAACCGGCTCCGGTACGAGGCCACCGAGCACCTCACCGCCCTGGACGGCACCCTCTTCCGGGTCCGGCGCCATCCCCTCCCGCGGCAGCACGTCCTGGGCGTCCTCGAACGGGAGGAGGGCACCCGGCCCGGCGTCGGTGGATTCCTCACCGGATGGACGGTGGCGCTGGGCATGGACGATCCTGCGGAGGTCGCGCGGATCACCACCTGGCTGCGGGCCTGGGGCGCGGAGCCGGCGACCTGGAGCCCCGTCCCGCCCCGGGAAGGCCCCTACCCCAGCGTGCTTATCTGGGCCCGGGAACCTAGCATCCTGGCCGTCTGGCGCGAGGATGACCTGTTGCGCCGCCGCGCCCGCTGGATCCAGGTGGGCGGCCCGCGCACCGAGGGGCCCCACGCCCGTCTGGAGCCCCCGGTGGGGTAGGCGGAGCT
>DAIDKC010000207.1 GCA_027451045.1 Holophagaceae bacterium
CCGCGCCCAGGCGCTGGAGCAGGCCGGCGCGCTGCCCGAGGCCGTCGTGGCCTGCGCCGGGGGTGGAAGCAACGGCCTGGGCCTGCTGGTGCCCTTCCTGGACGACCCCCTGCGCCGCATGGCCGTGGAAGCGGGCGGCCACGGCCGTGCCCTCGGCGAGCACGCGGCACGGCTGGAGGGTGGGCGCCTGGGCGTGCTGCACGGCTGCAGGACGCTCCTGCTCCAGGATGCACACGGCCACACGGCGGAGACCGCCAGCGTGAGTGCCGGGCTGGACTACCCGGCCCTCGGTCCCGAACTCGCCGCCCTGGTCCTGGACGGGAAGGTGGACGTCCGCCGGGCTTCCGACGAGGAAACCCTCGCGGCGGCCCGCCTGCTCTGCGAGACCGAGGGCATCCTGCCCGCCCTCGAGAGCAGCCACGCCCTGGCCCTCCTGCCGGCTCTGGTCGCGGAGGGCGCAGCCACCGTCATGCTGGGCCTCAGTGGCCGCGGCGACAAGGATCTCTCCACCTACCAGTCGCGCCTGGAGCTCTGACATGGCCCTCAATCCGCTGCTTCCCTTCCTCATGGCCGGCGATCCCTCCCTGGAGGCGCTTCCGGGGTTCCTGTCCGAGGCTCGCGCCCTCGGCCTGGAGGCCCTGGAACTCGGGCTCCCGCACTCGGATCCCATCGCCGACGGCCCTGTGCTCCAGGCCGCTGCGCACCGCGCCATCACCCGGAGCGCCACGCCCCGCCGCGTCCTCGAGTCCCTGGCCGGCATCACGGACAGTCCCGACCTCATCCTCTTCACCTACCTGAATCCCCTGCTCCAGCTCGGCCAGGACGCGCTGATCCGGCTGCTGGAGCCGACGCCCGTGAAGGCCTTGCTGGTGGTGGATCTTCCCTACGGCGAGGAACCGGCCTTCGAGGCTGCGCTCCGGGCGGCGGGCTATCCCATGGTGCCGCTGCTCGCCCCCACGACCTCGCTGGAACGGGCGCAGTCGCTGCTGGCGCAAAGACCCGATCCCGGCCCCGGACACCCGTTTGCCCAGCGTTTCGCCTACGTCGTGGCGCGCCTCGGCGTCACGGGGGCGGGCCAGGGGACGGATATCGCGCCCCTCGCCGCCCGGGTCGCCAGTCTCCAGAAGATCGCGACCCGCCCCCTGGTGGTGGGGTTCGGACTGTCCGATCCGGAGAGCCTGCGGGCCGTCCGGGGGCTGGGGGCGACCCCCGTGGTGGGCAGCGCCCTGGTGTCCGACTTGACCTCGGGTAGTTCCATCCGGACCAGTCTGGACGGGCGAATGCGTTGAGGACACTTGGATCACCAACGCCACACGCGGATGGCATGTCTGCTGAGTGGTTGCAAGGGCGCGGCGATTTGGTATCGTGATCCATCTTTCACCTCGGCATCGGCTGGAAACAGCCCTCATCACCCGGGAACGGGACAGGAGCCTTGCTCTCATGACGAACCGCTCGCGCCTCACCCTCACCGCCTTGACGCTGGTGGCCGCCGGCGCCTTCGCCCCCGTGGCCCAGGCTTCCGGTTTCCAGCTCCGTGAACAGAGCCCGAGCTCCCAGGGCAATGCCTACGCGGGGGTCAGCGCCGGGGGATTCGACATCAGCGCCATGTTCTTCAACCCTGCGATCCTGACCCTGTATTCCGGCCAGCAGTACGCCCTGGCGGGTACCGTCATCGCCCCCAAGGCCGACATGAGCAACGCCTCCGGCACACGGACTTCCCTCGTGTCGGCGTTCGGCTACGACCCGACCATCAGCGGGCCCACGGGCTACAAGAACGCCGCCGCGACCAAGACCGCGCCCAGTCTCTACGGCATGTGGAGCCCCAGCGAAAACCTGAGGCTCGGCCTTTCCGTCAATGCCCCCTATGGGTTTGTGACCGAGTACGACAGCAACTTCGTCGGTCGCTACCACGCCCTGAAGACCGACCTGGCCATCATTGACATCGCCCCCAGCATTGCCTACCGGATCAACTCCCAGTGGTCCGTCGGGGCCGCCTTCATCGCCCGCTATGCCGACGCGACCCTGACCAACGCGGTTGATTTCGGGCTGATCGGCCTCCCCATCGGCACCGTTCCTGGCACCCTGGACGGCACCACCCAGCTCAAGGGGAATACCTGGGACTACGGCTACAAGGCCGGCATCACCTTCCAGCCCACGGAAAAGCTTCGGATGGGCCTGGCCTATTCGGGGGCCATGAACATGACCCTGAAGGGCAACATCTCCTTCAGCTATCCCAGCAACATGACCGCCAGCCAGCTCGGCTACATCCAGAACACGGTGGGACTCCGGAATCAGCCTGGCAAGGCCGAGCTGGACCTGCCTGCCAATGCCTCCTTCGGGTTCAACTACCAGGTGAATGACACCTTCTCCTTCCAGGGAGAAGCAGCCTGGACGAGCTGGTCCCGCTTCAAGCAGCTGGACGCCAAGTTCCTCTCCAACACCGCGCCGCAGATCACCGACAGCGTCACGGACGAGTACTGGCGCGACACGTGGTTCTACTCCCTGGGCGGGAACTGGAAGCTGAACGAGGCCTGGAACCTCCGCGCCGGTCTCGCCAAGGACCAGGGGGCCGTGACGGATCCGCGCCGCACCCCCCGCATCCCGGACGGCGACCGGACCTGGGTTTCCGTCGGCGCGAGCTACGCCTTCTCCCGCTCCTTCGCGGTGGATGTCGCCTACACCCATCTCTTCGTGAAGGACTCCACCATCGGGCTCACCACGACGGCCGCCCAGACCGATCCCAACTTCACCCGCGGCAACCTCACCGGCGACTACAAGCTGTCCGGCGACGTTTACGCGCTCCAGGCCCGCTTCAGCTTCTGAATCGAGCCTCCATGCAGAGGACCCGGCCCCTGCGCCGGGTCCTCTGCATGGGAGCAGGAGACCCCCGCCTGGCGGACCCCGAAGGGTTCCTTCAAGGGCCGCAGGGCCGTTGCCAGGATGCCCCCTCATCCCTCCGAGGCTGCCATGACGCGTTTCCGCGATGCCCATGTCCTCGTCACCGGTGCCGCCAGCGGCATCGGGCGCCTGATGGCCCTCGGGGCCACCGCCCGGGGGGCGAGGCTCACCCTGTGGGACCGTGACGAGGCGGGCCTAGCCGCCGTGGCGAAGGAGATCGAGGCCGCGGGCGGAAACGTCGCCACGGCCATGGTGGACCTCACGGACCGTCCCGGCATCCAGGCCGAGGCCAGGCGGACCCTCGATAGCCGCGGACGGGTGGACATTCTCATCAACAACGCGGGCATCGTCTCCGGTAAGCCCCTGCTGGAATGCAGCGACGAGGCCATCGAGCGCACCTTCCAGGTGAACGCCTTGGCCAACTTCTGGACCGTGCGCGCCTTCCTGCCCGCCATGCTGGAAGCCGGGAAGGGCCACATCGTCACGGTGGCCTCGGCGGCGGGCCTCGCTGGCACCTCGCGGCTGGTGGACTACAGCGCCTCCAAGTTCGCGGCGGTGGGCTTCGACGAGTCGCTCCGCATGGAGCTTCGGCGCCTCGGCAGCCCCATCCAGACGACGGTGGTCTGCCCGTTCTTCATTGACACAGGGATGTTCCAGGGCGTGAAGACCCGCTTCCCCTGGCTGCTGCCCATCCTGAAGCCCGCCTACGTCAACCGCCGGATCCTCGGGGCCATCGAGGGCAACCGGCGCCGGCTCGTCATGCCCCGGTTCGTGCTGACCGTGCCCGTGGTGCGCATCCTGCCGCCCTCGCTCTTCGACGCGGTCCTCGGCTTCTTCGGCGTGAACCGCAGCATGGACGAGTTCGTGGGGCGCCACTAGAAGTATTTCAGAGTCAAGTCAATCATCCGCCGCACGAAGCCGGTGTAGGGCGGGTACATGAGTTGGATCGCCGAGAAGCGGGTCCGCTGGCGGAGGATGCCGCGGGCGTTGGAGAAGGCCTGGAAGCCGTGGAAGCCGTGGGCCTTGCCGAAGCCCGAGGTATTCACCCCGCCCGTGGGCAGGCCTGTGTGGACGAAGTGCAGCACCGTGTCGTTGATGCAGCCGCCGCCCGCGGTGGTGCGGGCCACGAGGGCCTCGGCGTTCGAGCGCCTGCCGCTGAAGACGTAGAGCGCCAGCGGCTTCGGCCGGGCGTTCACGAAGGCCGCGGCGGTGTCCATGTCAGGGACCTTCAGCACAGGCAGGAGGGGCCCGAAGATCTCTTCCCGCATGAGGGGGGACTCGGGATCCACCTCCGTCAGGATTGTGGGGCTCAGATAGAGGCTGCCGGCATCCTGTTCACCGCCGAAGACCACCAGACCCCTGGATTCCCGGAGCAGGCCCGCCAGCCGGGCGTGGTGGCGCGGCGTGATGATGCGGGCGAGGTCGGGGCTGGCCTTCCGGGCCTCGGGATCCTCGCCGTAGAAGGCCGAGAAGGCCCCTTTCAGCTCTTCCACCAGGGCGTCATGGACCTTCGCGTGGACCAGCACATAGTCGGGCGCCACGCAGGTCTGGCCGCCGTTCAGTCCCTTGCCCCAGGCGATCTTCCGGGCCGCCAGCCGCAGGTCCGCGTCGGCGTCCACCAGCACCGGCGACTTCCCGCCGAGCTCGAGGGTGACGGAGGTGAGGTGCTCCGCCGCGGCCCTCATGACCACCTTGCCCACGGCGGGGCTGCCCGTGAAGAAGACGTGGTCGAAGGGCAGGGCGAGGAGCGCCTGGGCGACGTCGGCCTCGCCTTCCACCAGGGCCACCTCCTCCTCTGGGAAGAGCCCCGCCAGGAGCTGCTTCAGGAAGGCCGTGGTGTGCGGGGTGAACTCAGACGGCTTCAGGATGGCGCAGTTGCCCGCGGCGATCGCGGAGACCAGCGGACCCAGGGTCAGATAGATCGGGTAGTTCCAGGGACTGATGATGAGCGTGACACCCCTGGGTTCGTAGCGGATGGTGCCGGCGCTGCCGAAGAGCCCGATGGGCGTGGGCACCTTGTGGGGCTTCATCCAGCGGCGGAGGTGGCGGAGGGCATCCTTGAGCTCCGAGACCACGGGATAGAGTTCCGAGAGGTCCACCTCCTCGGGCGACTTCCGGAAATCGGCGGCCAGCGCGGCATGCGCCTCGGCTCGGTGGACCATGAGGGCATCGAGGAGGCCTCTGAGCTTGGCCCGCCGCTGGTCGGCAGAGGTGGCCGCCACGCGCCAGCGGGCGGCCTGCTGGCGGGCGAAGAGCGCGTCAACCGGAGGAGGGGTCATGGGCGGTTCCTGTGGGAGGCACCGCCCATCCTACCTCAGCCTCGGCAACGGGCGGGCTACACCCGCTCCACGGCCATCGCGATGGCGTTGCCGCCGCCCAGGCAGAGGGCCGCCACCCCGCGCTGCTTCCCGTGGCGCTCGAGGGCGTGCAGGAGCGTGGCCATCACGCGGGCGCCGCTGGCGCCGATGGGGTGCCCCAGGGCGACGGCGCCGCCGTGGACGTTCACCCGCTCGGGCGACAGCTTCAGTTCATGGAGGGTGGCCACCAGCTGGACGGCGAACGCCTCGTTGATCTCCCAGAGTTCCACGTCGGAGGAGGACCAGCCCACCTTAGCCAGGAGCTTCCGGATGGCCTCCACCGGCGCCATGAGCACCCATTCGGGATCCAGGCCGGCCGTGGCCGTGCCGAGGATGCGGGCCTGGATGGCAAGCCCATGGGCTTTGGCGTAGTCCTCGGTAGTGACGAGGGCGGCCGCGGCACCATCATTCACACTCGGGGCATTGCCTGCGGTCACCGTGCCGTCCTTCTTGAAGGCAGGGCGCAGCCTGGACAGGGATTCGAAGGTGGTATCGGGACGAGGGCCCTCGTCCTCGGTCACCAGCACATCACCCTTCCTTCCGGGTACGGCGATGGGCACGATCTCGGCCTGGAAGGCGCCGGAACGCATGGCTTCAATGGCCTTCCGATGGCTCTCCACGGCCCAGGCGTCCTGCTGGTCCCGGCCCACCCCGTATTTCTGGGCCACCAGTTCACCCGTGTGCCCCATGTGCTGGTCGGTCATGGCGCACCAGAGCCCATCCAGAATCATCGCGTCCTTGGCCTCCGTGTGCCCCATGCGGGC
>DAIDKC010000208.1 GCA_027451045.1 Holophagaceae bacterium
CTCATCCATCGCGCCATCGGCGAGCAGCTCACCTGCGTGTTCGTGGATCACGGCCTGCTGCGCAAGGAGGAGATGAAGCAGGTGCAGGCCTACTTCGCCCCCTTCGAGCTGAAGGTGAACTGGGTGGATGCCTCGGACGAATTCCTGGGCGCCCTCTCCGGCGTCACCGATCCCGAGCAGAAGCGGAAGATCATCGGCGGCAAGTTCATTGACGTATTCGAGCGGGAAGCGAAGAAGGTGAACGCGGACTTCCTGGGGCAGGGCACCACCTACCCGGATGTGATCGAATCCAGCGGCATCGGCGGCGCCATCCTCGTGAAGTCGCACCACAACGTGGGCGGGCTGCCGGAGCGGATGAAGCTGAAGCTGGTGGAACCCCTGCGGGAGCTGTTCAAGGACGAGGTGCGGGCCACGGGCCTGGCGCTCGGCCTGCCCGAGGAGATGAACCAGCGGCACCCCTTCCCCGGGCCCGGCCTGGCGGTCCGCCTGCCCGGCGCCATCACCCGGGAGCGGGTGGCCATCCTCCAGAACGCGGATGCCATCTTCATCCAGGAGCTCCGTGAGAGCGGCTGGTACCGCAAGACCAGCCAGGCCTTCGCCGTGCTGCTGCCGGTGCAGACGGTAGGCATCATGGGCGACGAGCGCACCTACGAGGCCATCTGCGCCCTGCGGGCCGTGACCTCGGAAGACTTCATGACCGCCGACTGGGCGCGGCTCCCCCACGACCTGCTCGAGAAGATCGCGCAGCGCATCGTGAACGAGGTGAAGGGCATCAACCGCGTGGTGTTCGACATCACGTCCAAGCCGCCGGCGACGATCGAGTACGAATAGTGGCCAAGCGACAGGAGCCCGTCCGCAAATCGGTGAAGGAGATCCTGGAGGATCTGCTCACGGGGCACCGCGAGGCGGCTTTCAGCGGCCCCGAATCCGCCCTGAAGTACCTACGCCGCACCTTCGAGGGGCAGGCCAGCCTGCCCAATGCCGTGAAGGCCGTGGCCTACGATCTCCTGGCGGAGGCCCAAGGCCAGCTCGGACGCTGGGAGGAGTGCGAAGCCTCGGTGGATCAGGTCCAGGCCTACCTGCCGGAGCTGGAGGCGGCCTTCCCCCACGAGTACCGGCGGATGCTGACGGGGATGACCTGTTTCGAGCGCGGGATCCAGGCCCGCAGCGAACTGGGGGACTTCCACGGCGCCCTGGAACTCTGCGAACGGGCCCTGGCACTGGGCCTGGGCGCCCACTATGGGGCGAAACGGGATTCCCTGGACTGGGCCCGGTAGGGCCTTCCGGTCCAGGACTTCAGATTTCCTCGTCTCCGGCCGTTGAGGGGAAGGTCGAGGGACCCGCGATGCCGGAAGAGATCAACGTGGTGCCGAAAGAAAGCGGCATCCTGATCGTGGACGACCTGCCGATCATCCGGCTGTCCCTGCGGCGCATCCTGGCCAAGGCCGGCTACCGGTGCCGGGAAGCCGAGGACGTGCCCCACGCCCTGGCGGCCCTGGAGGAGGAGCCCGCCGACCTGGTGCTGAGTGATGTCCAGATGCCGGGGGCCTCGGGCCTCGACCTGGTGCGGCTCCTCCAGCCGCGGATTCCCGACATCTCCGTGCTCATGGTGAGTTCCTCGGAGGACACGGAAACGGCCATCGAATGCCTCCAGCAGGGAGCCTTCGGCTACATCCTCAAGCCCTTCCAGCCCCGGGAGATCCTGGTGCAGGTGAACGGGGCCCTCCGCCGCCGGATGCTGGAGATCGCCTTCCGGGGCAGGGAGGCGGAGCTGGCCCGGAAGGTGCGGGAGCAGACCGAGGAGATTCGCCACTCCCGGGAGGAGATCGCCTTCCGCCTCATCGCCGCGAGCGAGCACCGGGACCACGAGACGGGCATGCACGTGAAGCGGATCGGCCTGTTCGCCGCCGAGATGGCCCGACTCCTGGGGTGGGACGAGGACGCCGTGGAGACCCTGCAGGCCGCCGCGCCCATGCACGATATCGGCAAGATCGGCGTGCCCGACGCCATTCTCCAGAAACCCGGGTCCCTCACGGAGACCGAATGGGTGGAGATGAAGCGCCATACCCTCATGGGGGCAGCCATCCTCAAGGGTTCGCAAGTCCCGTTCATCCAGATGGGCGCCCGCATCTCCGTGGGCCACCACGAACGCTGGGATGGGACGGGCTATCCGCGCGGCCTGGCCGGTGTCCAGATCCCGCTGGAGGCGCGGATCACGGCGCTCGTGGACGTGTACGATGCCCTCAGCAACCGGCGCCACTACAAGGATCCCTGGCCGGAAACCCGGGTGGTGGAGCACCTGGCGGGCGGGCGGGGCACGCAGTTCGACCCGGACCTGGTGGACCTGTTCGTGGCCCATCTCCCGCGTTTCCGCGCCATCCTCGAGGCGAATCCGGACGAGGTCCAGGAGGAGGACCTCGGAGCCTGAGCGGGCCCTGGATCCCCCCTATCCCGGCCGGGCGCCGGTTGGGCTACCCTCAGGCCAAGGCCCCTGGGGATCCTCCACATGTCCACCCCGCTCCTGATCGCCGCCTGCGGCGCCCTGTTCTTCGTCGGGCACCTGCTCGAGGCGGCCTTTCGCCGCCACCGGATCCCCGATGTCCTGCCCCTCATCGCCCTGGGCTACCTGGCGGGTCCAGTCTTCAGGCTGATCCAGCCCCGGGGCGTCACGGCGGTGGAGCACGTCTTCGGCCACCTGGCCCTCATCGTCATCCTCTTCCATGGCGGGTTGGAACTCCCCATCGGCACCCTCAAGGCCCACGCCTGGTCGGCCCTTCGGGTCGCCGGCGTCCTTCTGGGCATCAACACCCTCGCCGTGGCCCTCCTGGGGCACTACCTCTGCGGGCAGCCCTGGGGCGCGGGCGCCCTCCTCGGGCTCATCCTCGCGCCACTGGCTGCCACGGTCGCGATCCCCATGCTGGAGCACCTCCCCTTCTCGCCGGCCGTCAGTTCGCTCCTCACCCTGGAATCCGCCCTGGGGGACGTGACCACGGTGGTGGGGGTGATCACCCTCACCCAGGTCCTGGGCGGGGACGGCTCCCTGGGAACGGCCCCGTTCCATTTCGCGAAGGCCCTGCTGGGCGCGGTGGAGGTGGGCCTGGGGGCGGCCCTGTCGTGGTCGCTGATCCTGCGCAGGGTCCAGCGCCAGGCCAAGATGACCCTGGCCACCGAGGCGGTCCTCCTGGTGGTGGCGGGAGGCCTGGAGTGGGCGGGGCTGTCGGGGGCCATCGGCGCCCTCGCCTTCGGGGTGGGCCTGCGGAACCTGGACTGCCTGCCGGCCTCTCTGGTGGACCGCTGGCGGTTGGCTCCCCAGGGCCTCTCCCAGACGGAACTGGACGTTCTCGCGGAAGCCGTCTTCGTCCTCAAGGTGTTCTACTTCTTCTATCTGGGGACGCTCCTGCGCTTCCGGCCGGCGGGCAGCCTGCTGACGGGCCTGCTCATGTGCCTGGTGCTGCTCCTGATCCGCCAGGTGTTCTTCCGGAAGGCCGCACCGTCCGGCGCGCCCTGGGAGGCCGCCCTGCTGGGCTGGATGGTCCCCCGGGGCCTGGCCTCCGCCGTGATGGCCTCCCTGCCGCTCGACCAGAACCTGCCTGGCGGGGCCTGGATCCACGCGGTCACCATCACGGCCATTCCGATCTCGATCCTGCTGACGACCCTGGGGGTGGTGCTCAACCGGCGGAGGATACCGCGTCCTTGAACCGGTCCCGGCCCTTGGTGTGGGTGAACTCCCCGAGCATCATGGGCACCGCGGCCTTCAGGAGGAGGGTGAACACCAGGAAACCGATGGCGAAGATGCCTCCGGCCACCAGGACCTCGGTGAGGGAGGGCCGGTAGACGTAGATCTCGCCCAGGGTGTCCGGCGTGAAGCCCGGGATGATGAGCCCCATGCCCTTCTCGATGTAGACGCTGCTGTAGATCAGCACGCAGCCGATGTTGAGGGTGATCCAGTTCTTCCGGGTCTTCGGGACCAGGAAGAGGATGAAGGCCGCCAGGCCGCACAGCACCGAGGCCCAGGCGAAGGGCACCAGGGCGTAGTGCCCCTTCAGCCCGAAGTAGAGGTACTGCATGTACACCACATGCTGCGTGTTGGAGTAGAACTCCTTGAACGCCTCCGCCGCGGTGAGGAAGAGGTTGAAGCCCATGGTGTAGGCCATCAGCTCCGCGACCTTGAAGATGGCTTCATCCTTGATGCGCAGCTTGGTCGTCTTGCGGAGGATCTGGAGCAGGATGAGCAGGATCGCGGGGCCCGAGCAGAAGGCCGAGGCCAGGAAGCGGGGCGCCAGGATCGCCGAGTTCCAGAAGGGCCGCGAAGCCAGGCCGTTGTAGAGGTAGGCCGTGACGGTGTGGATGCTGACCGCCATGGGGATGGAGAAGAGCACCAGGGGGAGCACCAGCTTCTTCACATAGTGCTTCTCGGTGTAGGCGCAGTAGAGCAGGTAGGTCACCACGAAGGCGTTGAGGATGAGGTAGGTGTTGAGTACGAGCACATCCCAGGCCAGGAGCGAACTCGGCCAGTTCAGGTGGCCGATGAAGGGAAGGATGTGCCAGAACCGGTCCGGTCTCCCGATGTCCACCAGCACGAAGCCCAGGCACATCACCAGGGCGCTGATGGCCAGCATTTCACCCAGGATGGTGATCTCCTTGATGGGCTCCCAGTTGTAGACATAGGCGGGGATGACCAGCATGATGGCCGCTGCGGCGACCCCCACCAGGAAGGTGAAGTTGCCGATGTAGAAGCCCCAGGAGACCTGGTCCCGCATGTGGGTGGCGATGAGGCCCTCGCGGAGCTGGCCCGTGTAGGCCACGGCTCCGACTGCGATGAGCACCAGCAGGAAGGCGATCCAGGCGTAGTAGAGGCGGCCGCCCTTGAGGACCAGACGGGCGGAATCCGCGACGAAGGAGGCGAACGTGCGCAGGACGGCCATGGCTCAGACCCCGTAGAAGTAGAAGAAGTTGGGCTGGGTGTTGAGGTCCTCCTTGAACTTGAAGACCCGCTTGTGCTCCAGCACCATCCGGATCTCGCTGGTGGGATCCAGGATGTTGCCGAACTTCCGGCTGCCCGTGGGGCAGATCTCCACGCAGGCCGGGTAGCGGCCGTTCCGGGTCCGCTGGATGCAGAAGGTGCACTTCTCCACCACGCCCTTGTAGCGAGGACGGTTGCCCAGGTAGTGCGTGTGGGGATTGAGCTCGTCGGCCGGCAGGTGGGGCTCGCCCCAGTTGAAGTGCCGGGCCCCGTAGGGGCAGGCGGCCATGCAGTAGCGGCAGCCGATGCACCAGTTGTAGTCCACGACCACGATGCCGTCCTTCTCCCGCCAGGTGGCGCCCACGGGGCATACCTTCACGCAGGGCGGCTTCTTGCACTGCTGGCAGGCCGTGGGCATGTAGAAGTGGCCCGGTGCGGGCACTTCGGGAGGGTCGTAGTAGGCGGTGTCGTGCTCGAGGTTGACACCCTCCTCCTTGTCCATCTGGAGGACCCGGATCCACTGGATCTGGGGATCCCTGGACTGGTTGTTCTCCTTCACGCAGGCGTAGACGCAGCGGCGGCAGCCGATGCACCGGCTCAGGTCCAGCGCATAGGCGAAGATCACGCCCGGGATCGGGGGTTCGTTGCCGACGTAGACGTCCCGGCCGAACTGCTCCTTGTACTCGCGCTCGAGCCGGGCGATGGTCTCCTGGACCTCCTGCTTGGACATCTCCCGGAAGTTCCGCTGGAGGAAGTCCTCCGCGCTGATGTCGCCGCATCCGGTCAAGGCGCCGGCCACCGTGGCGACGGCGGCGCCGAGGAAGACGCGCCGGGAGACGTCGCAGCCCCCTTCGCAGGATTCAGGCTGCGGGATGGGATCCTGTTCCATGGTCATCGGGCACCTCCCTTCCAGGCCTGGATCTGCTCGGGGTGCATCGGCGGCGGCAGGGGCTTCAGGGGCTTGAAGTGCGGGGAATGCGGGTTGTGGCAGTTCACGCAGAGGAAGTACTCCTTCTGGCCGTTCCAGTAGCCGATCCGCTTCCCGTGGACCCCCTCGCGCCAGTCCCGGTACTTGGCGCCGTGGCACTGGCCGCAGAGCCGGTAGGAGACAGTGAAGTCAATCTTCTCGCCGTCCACCAGGTGCAGCTTGTCCCGGTCGTTCAGGTCATGGCAGTCGAGGCACCAACGCGTCTTCGGACCGTGGTTGAGGACGATGTCCGTGTGCATCTCGGTCAGCACCCGCCGCTTGGGATTGGGCTTCAGCGTCTTGTTGTCGTGGCAGTTGGTGCAGGGGAAGATGCCGGGACTGAAGGGCGGCTTGGCGACCTGGATGCCCTGGGGGACATCGCCGGCCTCGGATGGGGGCGGCGGCGCCTGGGCGGCGAGCGTGGCCGGGACCAGGCCCAGGCCCAGACCCACGCCCAGGAGCCAGGCCAGACCGGCGGAGCGGATGGGAAGGGATGGCACGGGACCTCCTTCAGGAGTGCGGCCGTGGAGCGGCCGGTGGGAGGGACGGAGGGGGCGTCTTCAGGAACCTCGGCGCCAGGATCAGGGCCGCGCCGATGGCCATGAAGGCCGGGAAGAGGGTGAGGGGGCGCCCCACGGAAAGGTCCTGCAGGAGGAACTTCAGGGCGTCGAGGCCGAGGAGCGGGAAGACGAGCCAGGGCAGTTCGGAGGCCGGGAGGAGCCGGGCGAGAGCGGCCAGGCCGATGGCCAGGACGGAGAGCACGCCGGTGCGGAACGCCGCGAACTGGCCCGGATCCACCGTGGCCGGACCCACGATCCGCAGGCCGAACCAGATGCAGCCCGCCGCGGCACCCAGGGCGCCGAGGGCGCCCACCAGGAGGGAGGGCAGGCGCAGGCGCCAGCCGAGGTTCTCCTGGGGGCGTTTAACCACGAGGAGCAGGTGGGCGCAGGCGGCCAGGACCACCGTGGCCGCTGCGACAAGGGTGGGGGCCTCCAGGGCCGGGGAGGGATCCAGGAAGGCGGCCCAGGTCCAGGCGGCACCACCGGAGGCGATCGCGGCGGCGGCGAGGAAGACCGTGCCCTGGAGCAGCAGGATGGTCCTGCGCAGCCGCAGGCCGATGCCCATGGAGACCAGCCCCAGCGCTCCGGCCGCCAGGGCGAAGGCGGGGGGCGGCAGGACCGTGGGCCCTCCCGCGAGCAGGAAGATCGCGGCCAGGGAGGTGAAGAAGCTGAAGTTGGCCCGGAGATCCTCGCCCTCCGCGGCGAAGGGGAAGGCCGCGGCATAGCAGCCCAAGCCGGCCACCAGCACCCCGAGGCCCAGCAGGCCCGCGCCCGAGCCCGACACGATGGCCACCCGCAGGGCCCCCCCGAATCCCGCCATCAGCACGAGGGCGCTCTGGACCGTCTCGAAGGCGTTGAGGGTGCGCCGGCGGGTGAGCATGCGTGCGGCGAAGCTGCCCAGGTAGATCACCACCAGACCCAGGGCCAGTCCCAGGCCGAGCCTGGGAGTGATGGTCTGGTAGCCCGGCGGGGGCCCGCCGGGCCAGGCGGCGATCACCGCCAGGATGCCCACGGCCAGGTCGGCGGCGAGGGCTGCCGGCCATCGGAGGGCGTGCCAGCGGCGCCCGTAGGTGAGCCAGAGGGAACCGGCGCCGAAGACCAGGAAGAGGGCCGTGAACCAGACCAGGGCCTGGGTTGCGGCCATCAGGCCGAAAGCGGTTCCCAGGGCGGCGAGGAAGGCGATCCAGGCCACGGGCTGGAAGGAACGGACCCAGGCCACGCCGACATGTAGGGCGGAGGCGGCGAGGAGGACCGCCACAGCCAGGCTGGGCGTGAAGATCCCGAAGGTGGTGGTGGCCTCCCAGACGAGGGGATAGGCGATGAGCACCGAGGCCAGGGCGTAGGTGGTGGCATGCCACGGAGCACGGACGCGCCAGGCCAGGAGGCTCCAGAGGGAGGCATAGGCCAGTCCGAGGGTGGCGCCTGCCATGCGGGGCAGGGTCCCGGCATCCGTGAGGCTCCTGAGGAAGAGCGCCCCGCCCAGGACCAGGCAGAGCTGGCCGGCCAGGGCCAGGAGGGTGACCAGTCCGGGGGTCCCGTCCTCGGTCAGGACCGGCGGAACGGGCGGGGCTCCGGCCGGGAGCGGCGCCTCCGCGTCCCCCCGGGAAGGGCGCGCCTCGAGCCGGGCGACCCTCGCCTCGAGGCCGGCCACGGCCTGGACGAGCGCCTGCACGCGCGCCTCCAGGTCCGGGGACCACGGCTTGGAGTCATCAAGGGTCGCAACCACGCACGGAGCTCCATGGGGCTGGTTTGCAATGGGATGGGAGTGGGGACCATGACATGCCTGTTAGGACAATTCGTCAAGAAGATTTAAAAATTCCAAGTGATTCATCTTGATTTTTATGCCGCAAATATATTTTTCAATTAGGTCTTAATTTCACCCGTTCGCTTCCCCCTAGGCCCTCGGGAGCATCCGCGCGAGACCCTCCGCGAGGACGGATGGGGGGGGGAGGAGGCTCAGGACCAGGTGCCCGTTGCCGGGGATGTCGAAAAAGGAGCCGGGGTGGACCAGGACTTCCGCCTTCTCCAGGAGGCGGCAGGCGCAGGCCTCGTCACTGTCCAGGGCGGGGCGGCGCAGGAGGACCGACCAGCCGGCTTCCACCGGAAGGCGGGAGAG
>DAIDKC010000209.1 GCA_027451045.1 Holophagaceae bacterium
GGGGCTGAACCGGGATTTCGCCTTGGCCCGCTGGGCGGACTGGTCCAGATGGCGCAGGGCCTTCTCCGTGTGGGCATCCACCCGGGCGAAGATCTCGGCGTCGCCGCTGGCCCTGTAGAAGTCGGGCTCGACGCGGCCCTCGGCGCGGTAGCGGTCGAAGAGGCGGGTGCCGGGATAGAGGGCCAGGGGGCTGATCTGGCAGTCCTGGGGCCGGGTGTCGCGGATGAGGGCGGCCGTCTCCTCGACATCGGCCCAGGTCTCGCCGGGGATGCCCGTGATGAGGTAGATGCCCAGGTTCAAGCCCACCTTCCGGACCAGGGCCAGGGCCTTCCGGACGTGGCGCATGTTCGTGCCCTTGTCCAGGAGGGCCAGCACCCGCTCGCTGCCGTGCTCCACGCCGAACTGCATGAACTCGCAGCCCGCCCGCTTCATGGCCACCAGGCGATCCTCGTCCACCAGGTTCACGCGGCTCTGGCAGTTCCAGAGGGGGTGCAGGCCGCTCTCCTGGATGCCCTTCATGAGCGCCAGCACCCGGTCCCGGTTGGCGGTGAAGGTGTCATCCCGGAAGCTGAAGTAGGTGAGGCCATGGCGCTCCCGGAGCAGCTGCATCTCGTGCAGTACCGAGGGGGCGCTCCGGAAGCGGATGGCCGTGCCCCAGAATTCGGGCGTGTTGCAGAAGTTGCAGGTGGCCGGGCAGCCCCGGCTGGTGCTGAGGTAGGCCAGCTGGCCCACGTCGTCGAGGAAGTCCGCCTCCAGGTGCTCGGCGGGGATGCCGATGCCGTCGAGATCCTCCAGGGGGGCCTGGGGCAGGGTGGCCCCTTCGCGCAGGATGAGACCCGGCGTTCGCTTCCACAGGCCCGACCCGGGCGCCGCCTTGAGCCGCTCGAGGATGCCCAGGAGGATAGGCTCCCCCTCGCCCTTCACGATGGCGTCCAGGGCCGGACAGTCCTCGAAGACCTCCTCGGCCAGGTGGGTGGGGTGGGGCCCGCCCGCCAGCAGCACGGCCTCCGGGCAGGCCTCCCGGGCCCAGGCCAGAAGTTCGTACGACCGCTTGCGGTTGAAGGTGAACATCGAGATGCCCACCACGTCCGGGGCCTGGGCCTGGAGGTAGGCCAGGATCTCCTTGCGCGACTTGCCGCTCAGGTTGGCGATCCGGCAGGGCAGCCCCCGGGACTTCAGCATGGCCTGCAGGTAGCCCAGCCCGATGGGGAGGAAGGTCATCCATTCGTCCCCGAAGCCGCTTCGGGGGGCGCTGTAGGCGAGGAGGGTGCGGGGCGGGGCCATAGATCCAGACTTTCCAGTGTAGGGAAGCCCGCCGATGATGGGGGCAGGGATTCCTGAACGGGACGGGGGCATGGGCGGCAATCTGATCCGGAATGCGGAGACGATCCAGGAGATCCTGGATGGCGCCTGCGCCCGCCGGGAGCTGCTGATCCTCGTGACGCCCTACCTGCGCTTCGAATCCTCCTTCCTGAAGCTGGAGGGGAAGGACATCCATGTCCTGGCCACCATGGGGCGGGACGATGCCCTCTTCGGCCTGCGCCATGCGGAGCTGCGGATGCGCTTCCCCCACAGCCTCACCTTCCTGGAGGCTGGCACGCAGCTCAAGGGGTTCGGCATCGTCGAGGGGCGCCGCACCCTGAGGCTGGCGGTGCCGAACGCCCTCCAGGAGGAGGACCACCGCAGTGCCTACCGGGTGGAGCGGGTGGGTCGGGTACCCGTCACTTTCAGCACGCCCAAGTACGAGCTCCTGGTGGGGACCCTCGCTGACATCAGCACCACCGGGGCCCGCGTCTACGCCACCCGCGACCTCCCGGAGGACGAGTTCGCGCCCGGCGCGAGCATGGCCGTGACCATCCCGCTGGTGGAGGGCATCCGGATCAATGCCCAGGTGAAGCTCCGGCACGTCCACGGTCGCACCTTCGGGGTGGAGTTCTCCCCCCGGCTCGACGAACCGCTCCTGCCCCTCCTGGCCCGGTGGATCTTCGAGCGGCGGGAGGAGGATCGGGAGCGGGCGGCCCGGCGGGGCGTGGAGGCGGGCGAACCCCAGGCCCAGGAGGGTGGCCGGAACCTCTCGCTGGTGCCCCAGGGGCTGGTGCTGGTCTCCGGCGACGGAGCCCTGGAGGCCCAGCTCCAGGACCTCCTGGGTGGCCTCCAGCCCCTGCGGCGGATCCCGGCCACGGCCCAGGCCCTGAAGGAGGCCGTCGCCCAGAATCCCGCCCTGGTGCTCTTCCATCTGTCGAGCCTCGGACTCGACGAGCGCCGGCGGCTGAGGCCCCTGGCCGAACTGCTCCAGGGGCGGGTGCCCTTCCTCCTGTTGGGCACCGGCCTGGAGGGGGGGCCGCTGCTGGAACTGGGCACGGAACTGAAGGCCGCGGTCTCCATCGTCTTCAACCCCGCCCGCAGCGTCTTCTTCCAGCGGCTGGTCCAGGGGGTGCTCCGCCGGACCTACGAGGGTGGGGAATCGCCCCTGGCACCGAAGGAGCCGGAGGGGACATAGGCCGCCTGTCAAGCCTCGTTCATGGGGCCGGAGGCCGGTAGAATCAAGGCTTCCGGAGCCTCCATGTCCGCTGCGATCGAACCGGCCGTCACCGAATCCCTGGCCCTGGAGCTGGGCCTCTCCCGGGACGAGTGGCAGGTCATCCTGCGCCTCCTGGACGGTCGCCTGCCCACCTATCCCGAGCTGGGCGTCTTCAGCGCCATGTGGAGCGAGCACTGCTCCTACAAGTCCAGCCGCATCCACCTGAAGAACCTGCCCACCGAAGGGCCCCGGGTGATCCAGGGGCCCGGCGAGAACGCCGGCGTGGTGGACCTCGGCGACGGCTGGGCCGTGGCCTTCAAGATGGAGAGCCACAACCACCCCAGCTTCATCGAGCCCTACCAGGGCGCCGCGACCGGTGTGGGCGGCATCCTGCGCGATGTCTTCACCATGGGCGCCCGGCCCCTGGCCAACCTGAACTCCCTTCGCTTCGGAGAGCTCGATGCGCCGCGCATGAAGGGACTCGTGAAGGGCGTGGCCGCGGGCATCGCGGGCTACGGCAACTGCATGGGCATCCCCATGCTGGGCGGGGACTGCGCCTTCGACGCCAGCTACAACGGCAACATCCTCGTGAACGCCTTCACGCTCGGCGTGCTGCGCTCCGACAAGATCTTCAAGGGCTTCGCCTCCGGCGTGGGCAACAAGGTGATGTACATCGGGTCCAAGACGGGCCGCGACGGCATCCACGGCGCCAGTATGGCGTCGGCGGAGTTCGGCGAGGGCAGCGAGGAGAAGCGGCCCACGGTGCAGGTGGGCGATCCCTTCACGGAGAAGCTCCTGCTCGAGGCCTGCCTGGAGATCTTCCAGACCGACTGGGTCATCGGCATCCAGGACATGGGTGCCGCGGGCCTCACCTCCAGCAGCTTCGAGATGGCCAGCCGCGCCGGCACGGGCCTGGAGATCCGCCTCGACCAGGTGCCCCAGCGGGAGGAGGGCATGACCCCCTTCGAGCTGATGCTGAGCGAGAGCCAGGAGCGCATGCTGCTGGTGGCCCGGCCCGGCTGCGAGGAGAAGATCATTGCCGTGCTGCACAAGTGGGGCCTCGACGCCTGCGTCGTGGGCGAGGTGACCGACAGCGGCCGCTTCATCGGCAGCTGGCACGGGCAGCCCGTCATCAACCTGCCCATCCAGCCTCTGGTGGACGCCGCACCCAAGTACGACCGCCCCCGCCAGCGGCCCGGCTACCTGGACGCGGTCACCGCCGCGTCGCTGCCGGAGGATCTCAAGCCCGCCGAGGTGGAACGCACGCTGCGCCAGATCCTGGCGGCGCCCACGGTGGCCAGCAAACATTGGATCTACGACCAGTACGACGGCACCGTCCGCAGCAACACGATGCTGGGCATGGGCCGCGGCGACGCCGGGATCATCCGCGTGAAGGACGAGGCCGGGCAGGACACGGGGAAGGCCGTGGCCATGAGCAGCGACTGCAACAGCCGTTTCTGTTTCCTCGATCCCTTCTGGGGCGCGGCCCACGCCGTGGCCGAGGCCTGCCGGAATCTGGCCTGCGTGGGGGCCGAGCCCATCGGCCTCACGGACTGCCTGAACTACGGCAATCCCGAGAAGCCCGAGAACATGTGGACCTTCGAGCAGGGCTGCCTGGGCATCCGCCAGGCCTGCCTGGCCCTCGACGTGCCCATCGTCAGCGGCAACGTGAGCCTCTACAACGACACGGAAGGCCAGAGCATCTGCCCCACGCCCATGATCGCGGCGGTGGGCCTTATCGAGGACTGCGCCGGAGCGGTGGACGTGGCCGCCGCTGACGCCACGGCCCTCTCGAAGGTGGGCAACCGCATCTGTGGCGCCGCTTTCCGCGCGGAGCACGACGGCATCTTCCTGCTGGGCGAGACGCGGGACGAGCTGGGCGGCAGCGAGTACCTGAAGCTGCGCACCGGGAAGGTGCAGGGCGCCTGCCCCGAACTGCGCCTGGACGAGGAGCTGCGCCTCCAGGCCTGCGTGCGCGAGGGCATCCGCCTGGGACTGATCCGCAGCGCCCACGACACCAGCGAGGGCGGCCTGCTCGTCGCTGCCCTGGAGAGCGCCTTCGGCGCACACGAGGGTCGGGGCATGGGCTGCCAGCTGATGCTGGCGAAGGGCGACCTGCGCCTGGACGGCCTGCTCTTCGGGGAGACGGCCGGCCGCATCGTGGTGAGCGTGTCGCCCGAGGGCGAGTCCAGCCTGGCGACCCTCTGCCGCACCCACCGCGTACCCTGCGCCAAGATCGGCGCCACGGGCGGGTCCCGCATCACCGTGGCCGTGGACGGCCAGCCCCTGCTGGACGCGGAAGCCGCCGAACTCCGGGGCCTCCATGCCGGTGCCCTGGAGGCCGCCCTGGGCTGAAGTGACCCGGATCCTTTCCGGCGCACTGGAACCCCTGCTACAAGGGGAGGCTGCCTGGGTGGGTACGGCCCGGGTGCGATCCGACCTGGAGTCCTCATGAACCTGCGCGCGCTGTCCTTCCGAACCCTGCTGGCCTTCGGCCTGGCGACCCTTCCGGGCCTCCGGGCGGGCATGCCCCCCCTGGCCGCAGTGCCCGAACTGGACTGCGCCCGGCCGAAGCCCACGCCCGTGCTCCGGCCCGAAGCGGGCGTGACCGCCCACAGTTTCAAGGCCCTTTCGGGCCACGAGGCCACGGAGTCGGCCGTGCTCGACGGCTCCCTGGCCCTCACCATCACGCACTGGGGCTGCCAGGACCTGATGCTCACCTTCTCCGTGGCGTCCAAGACCCTGCCCGACTTCAGCAGGGATGTCCCCGCCGGCTACCGCGCTGCCGCCGCCCAGATCCGCCGGCTGGCCGCCCTCAAGGCCCGCACGGGCTTCAACCTGGTGCGGGCCGCCGAGGTCCTGGAGGCCCGGGCCAAGCATCCCAAGGGCCTGGCCTACATCCGGCCGATCGTCATCCCCGGCGCGCCCAAGGACCGGATCACCGTCCAGGGGTACGCCCATGATGCCGCTGGAACCCGGCTGACCTTCGAGTTCATGCGCATCCTGCCCCGGAAGAAGCACGGGGTGAAGAAGCCGGTCCACGCCCCCAAGCACGCCAAGTAGGGGGTGCCCCGGCCTCTCAGCGGCCGCCCAGGATGCGCGCCGGCAGCAGGAACAGCGCCTTCACCAGCCCGAAGGCGCCTTCCACCGCGCATCCGAGCAGGCGGAAGGGCAGGAGCAGGAGCCAGATCAGCGGGTACAGGACCAGGGCCAGCAGGGCCAGGGGCCAGCAGACCACCAGCAGGATGAGCCAGAGCAGGAACGTGACCATGGTGACTCCACGGTTGCAGGATGGGCTCTGGACCCCCCGGGCGCCCGGGGGGGTCGGCCAGTGGACGCTGCGGGTCGGCGGATGACGGCAGCAGGTCCGGCTGGCATCCTGGGGACAGTCTCCGGAGGCTCCCATGGCGCACGATTCCTCCTCCCTCGACCGCCGTACCTTCCTCCAGGCGGGCCTCGCCGTCGGGGCCGCAGCCGTCCTCGCGCCCGCCCTCCGGGCGGAGGGCTCCGCTCCCACGGCGCCCGTGCTGGAAGAGGCCACCCTCGACCAGCTCCAGGCGGGCATGGCCGAGGGGCACTGGACATCCGAGCAGCTGGTGGCGGCCTACGCGGCCCGCATCGCAAGCCTGGATGTCGCCGGCCCGGGCCTGAAGGCCGTGCTGGAGCTGAACCCCGACGCGCCCGCCCTGGCCCGGGCGCTGGATGCGGAGCGCCAGGCGGGGAAGGTGCGGGGGCCGCTCCACGGCATCCCCGTGCTCATCAAGGACAACCTGGACACCGCCGACCGCATGAAGACCACGGCGGGCTCCCTGGCCCTGGCGGACGCGCCCGCGCCGAAGCAGGATGCCACGGCCGTCTGGCGCCTCCGCATGGCCGGGGCGGTGATCCTGGGGAAGACCAACCTCTCCGAGTGGGCGAACTTCCGTTCCACCCATAGCACCAGTGGCTGGAGCGGGCGAGGCGGCCAGACCCGGAATCCCTACGCGCTGGACCGCACGCCCAGTGGCTCCAGCTCGGGCTCAGCGGCGGCGGCGGCGGCCAGCTTCTGCGCCGTGGCGGTGGGCACCGAGACGGACGGCTCCATCACCAGCCCCTCGAGTGTCTGCGGGCTCGTGGGCATCAAGCCCACCGTGGGGCTGGTGAGCCGCGCGGGCATCATCCCCATCTCCAGCACCCAGGACACGGCCGGTCCCATGGCCCGCACGGTGCGGGATGCGGCGATCCTGCTGGGGGCTCTCGCTGGCGCGGACCCCCGGGACCCCGCCACGGCCCAGGCCCAGGGCCTGCAGGACTACACGCCCTTCCTCCACCTCGACGGCCTCAAGGGGGCCAGGCTCGGCGTGGTGACGAGCCTGTTCGGCCAGCAGCCCCACGTGGATGCCGTCATCCAGGATGCCCTCGCCCTCCTGAAGGCCCGCGGCGCCACCCTGGTGGAGGTGGACCTGAAGACGCCCTACGCGGATGCCGAGCAGACGGTCCTGCTCTACGAGTTCAAGGCCGGGCTCGATGCCTACCTCGCCGCCCGGGGCGGCGCCGTGAAGGACCTGGCCGGCCTCATCGCCTATGACCAGGCCCACCGCGCCCAGGAGATGCCCTTCTTCGGACAGGAGCTGTTCCACCAGGCCGAGGCCAAGGGGCCCCTCACGGACGCGGCCTACGCCCAGGCGCTGGCCGCCTGCGCCCAGGCCCGCCAGGACATCACGGGCCTGCTGGCCCAGCACCAGCTCCAGGCCCTGGTGGGCCCCACGGGAGGCACGCCGTGGCTCACTGATCCGGTCAATGGTGATGCGGCCACGGGACCGAGCTTCACGTCGCCCGCGGCAGTGGGAGGCTGCCCCCATATCACGGTGCCGGCGGGCTTCGCCTTCGGGCTGCCGATCGGCCTCTCCTTCGTGGCGGGCCCCTGGCAGGAGCCCCAGCTCCTCACGCTGGCCTACGCCTTCGAGCAGTTCCGGAACGCCCGGCGTCCCCCCCGCTTCCTGCCCACGGCTGAGCTGAAAGCCTGACCCCTTGCGGCCCTGGGCGGGCCCCGGGAAGCCTCAGCCTGGAGTCGCCATCAAACGCGCCCGCCTCATCCTTCGGCTCATTGCCGTGGTCGTGAACCGAGAGACCGGGGCCTGCCCCCGCCCAGGATGCCGACCGCCCCCCGGTTGAAGGCGGCCGACCGCGTCCTCTTCGCCAGCGCCGTCAAGGCCGGCTGCACGCCTGCAAGGTCTGCAAGCCCCAGCAGAGGCGCCCTTCCCAGGCCCATCGGCCCGTGCGTCGGGCTACGGGGCCGGAGGCGGTGTCCAGCCGCACTGCTGATGGAGGAGGTCCAGGGTGGTCTGGGCCACCGCCTGGGCCTCCTGGGCCTCGATGCCTCCATGGGCGCGGGCCGCCTCTCCGAGGGGATGCATGCGATAGATGATGGGCCACGGATCCAGTTCCAGGTTTTTCTGGAATCCGTTCTTCCCTGTACGGAGCAGGACGATCTGGCCGGTGATGTAGGGGGGGCGGTAGCCGAGGGCGTCCACCGCCGACTCGTAGGCGGATTTGGGGCCCAGGGCGCCGTAGAGGAGGCGGAGAGGTTGGCCGGCCGCGACCGCGCTGGCCTCGTCCAGGTTCCGGTTCCAGTCGGCCTCGGCCTTGGGCCTGGCAGCCCGCGTCCCGATCACGACCAGCATCTGGATCCGGTCCGGGTTGGTGGCCCCGGGTCCAGTGGCAAGGCCGGCTCCGAACGCACTCTGGAAGGCGCCCAGGTAGGCGCGCTTGAGGGTGGCAGAGTCGGGCCCCTCGGGCAGGGCGATCTCCAGGGCCAGGGGCGGAGCGGGATGCTGCCGCAGGGCTTCTGTGGCCGGGCGGGTGCAGGCCAGGACGAGAGGAAGCAGAAGCAGGAGGGAAGCCTGTTTGTTGACCATGGGATGCCCTCGCCGAGGTTCAGTCCTTCTTCTTCGGGAACTGCCGGTCGAAGGCCTCCTGGGCGTACTCGCTGGGCGGCACGCCGAAGCGCCGCTTGAAGGCCCGGGTGAAGGCGCTGGCGTCGTAGAAGCCGAGGATCTTCGCCACATCGCTGGGGCGCTCGCCGCTGGCCAGGAGGGTGACGGCGCGCTGGAGCCGCCGCTCGATGAGGTACTGGTGCGGCGTGGTCCCGGTCGCCTCCCGGAAGAGGCGGATGAAGTGGTCCGGGGTGCAGCGGGCCATGGTGGCCAGCTCCGGCACGCTGTTCTTCGAGCCGATCTGGGTCTCCATGTGGTCCAGCACCAGCTGAAGGGTGGAGCGGTTCAGGCGGTAGGGGAAGCGGCCCCGGTCCTCCTTCTCCGTCAGGCGGGCCAGCTCGGCGCCCAGCAGGATGAGGAAGAGCTCCCGGGTCATGAGCTGCACCCCGTCGGGGTGCGCCAGCTCCTGGGTGAAGATGCTGAAGAGCTGCTTCAGGCTCAGGCTGCGCAGTACTGCGAAGCTGGCCTCCTGCCACTTCCGGGGCGGGGACTGGAGGGCGGAAAGCAGGGGCTCCGGAAAGGGGCCTTCCAGGAAGAGGGCGGTGAAACCGAAATGGGCCCCGGGATGGTGGCGCTTGAGGGTGTGCCCGAAGCCCGGCAGCAGCAGGGCCAGGTCGCCGGAGCGGATCACGCCCTCCTCCCGGTCCTCCCCGGTGCAGACGCGCACGGCATGGGTGGGCTGGAGGAGGATCCAGGAATCCCGCGCCGGGAGGATCTTCGAAGGCACGGGATCGCGCTTGAGGATGGCCAGCCTCAAGGGTCCGCTGGTGAAGGTCTGGAGGTTCTTGGTGTCGGATTCGCTCATGGCTCGGGAAGAAAAAGAGGTGCCTACCGAGGCATCCCAGGAAGGATGACAGGAATCCCCCGGGACGAGCCTTGAATTTTAACAATCCTTCCGATCAGCCCCGGGCCAGGGCCGCCGCCAGGCTCCGGAAGATCCCGAGACCCCCCGTGGGGCCCAGGCGCGGATCCACGACCCGCTCCGGGTGGGGCATCATGCCCAGCACGTTCCCGCGCACGTTCACGATGCCCGCGATGCCGTTCATGGCGCCGTTGGGCACGAAGGCCTCGCCGATCTCGCCCTTCGGGGAGCAGTAGCGGAAGGCCACGCCCCCCCGGGCCTCCAGGTCCGCCAGGTCCCCGGGCTCCAGGGTGAAGTTCCCCTCGGCGTGGGCGATGGGCACTTGGAACACCTCGCCGGCCTTCAGGGCGGAGGTGAAGGGCAGGTCGGCCCGCTCCACCCGCAGGTGGACGTCCGCATGGATGAAGCGGAGGCTGGCGTTGCGGAGCAGGGCGCCGGGCAGGAGCTGGGCCTCGCAGAGGATCTGGAACCCGTTGCACACGCCCAGCACCAGGCCGCCCTGGTCGGCGTGGCGTTTCACGTCGGCCATGACCGGCGCCAGGGCCGCGATGGCGCCGCAGCGCAGGTAGTCGCCGTAGCTGAAGCCGCCGGGGATGAAGACGAGGTCCGTGCCCGCGGGCAGCCGGGGCTCCTGGTGCCAGACGGGGATCGTGTCCCAGCCCATCACCGTACCGCAGGCGTGCAGGGCGTCGTGGTCGCAGTTGGACCCGGGGAAGACGGGGACCGCCACCCGCATCAGAGCACCTCGATGGAGGCCTTCTCCATCACCGGGTTCACGAGGAGCTTGTCGCACATGGCCTGGGCCCGGGCCTTGACCTCGGCGGCGTCGGCGCCGGGCACGTCCATCTCGATGAGCCGGCCGATGCGCACGTGCTCCACCGCGAACCCGAAGCCGTGCAGGCCCTGCTCCACCGCCTTGCCCTGGGGGTCCAGGATCCCCGGCTTCAACTGCACCGACACGCGCACCTTCATGGCCCCTCCACGTCTTCCAGTGTAACCCGGGAACCGCGTCAGTCCTTGCCGTCCCAGCGATGGGCCTCCAGATCGAGGCCGCCCTGGTCGTCCACGGGCACGCCCTCGTCCCGGAGGCGCCCGATCTGCTCGAGGGCCCCCCACCAGCGGCCCCGGCTGGGAACGTAGCCCCGGGCGCTCACCACCCGGTGCCAGGGCAGGGGCGTGCCTTCAGGCAGCCCCGAGAGCACCATGCCCACCTGCCGGGGCCGCTGGGGATAGCCCGCCAGCAGCGCCACCTGGCCGTAGGAGGCGAGGCGCCCTGCGGGGATCCGCGCCACCACGGCCAGCACGGCGGAGCGGAAATCCGCAGGCGTCCCGGCGGGCCTGACGCGCCCGGCGGGTCGCTTCACGCCCGGACGCCGGGGCGCTGGTCGGCGGGCACCCGGGAGCGGAAGCCGCCCTCGTAGCTGTGCCAGTGGTCGAGGGTCGCCTCGGGGAAGGCCCAGCACCAGTAGCCGTCGCCTGCGTCGAAATCCACCAGCCAGAGGCCCTTCACCTCGGCCTCGAGATCCTGCATCGCATGCTGCCAGCTCTGGACCAGGACCTGGATTCGCTCCCGGAGCGATTCGGCCCGCCCGGAATCCTGGGCGTCCTCCGCCTGGCGCAGTTCCTCGGCGAGGCTGGAGGCCAGGGCGTACACAGGTTCCGTCATCGCCTTCACCTGCGGCATGAGCGCCTGCGCTTCCTCGAGGGTGAAAATCCGGCCCATGATTCCTCCCGGTCTCCATGATAGGGCGTCAGGGAATTGGATGCCGCCGGGGGACAAGGCCCTGGAACGAAATCAGCCGTGCCATCCCTCGGGGCTCCGGTCTCGCCATCGGCTGCGCCGATGCGGCGGGTGAACCATGCCCCCACGGCCCTGCCTGCTCGGTACCGCCTCGAGCGATGCTCGATCGCTGCGGATCCCTCGCGGCTGGGCACCAACGAAGGCAACGATGATCCCGTTCCAGCTCCTAAGATGAAGGCATGCGCTTCATCCCCCTCCTCTCCTCGCGCCTCGACCCGGCTCCCTGGGCGGACGCTCCGGTGGCCCTCCGATGGGAAGGCGATCCTGGGGGGCGCTGGGAGGCCGCGGCCTTCCGGGGGCTTCCGGTCCATGTCGTCCATCTGCCGGGGTGGGAGGTGGAGGCGGCCCTGGAGGTGCTGCGCTTCCGCCCTCTCCAGCCCGATTTCATGGTGCTGCCCGCGGAGCGGCCCGGGACCCGGGAGGCAGGCTTCCGCCTCCTGGGCGACCTGGAGGCGCTGCTGGAGGCCACCTCCGGCCGGGGCGTGAAACTGGCCCTCCGGATCGCGCCGGACGCCACGGAGGCGATCCTGGACCTGCTGCGCCAGGCGCACTGCGAGGCCGTGGGCTTCTGCTGGCACCCGGGGGCCGGGGCCCTCGAAGCCCTGGCGGACCGCCTGTGGACGGGGCTCTGCGCGCCTGATTCGGACCTCCGCCCCCTCCAGCGCCTGGGCTACCGCTGGGACATGGCCCTCCCCGCCGAGGAGGCCGGGACCTTCCGCTCCCAGGCGGCGGCACTGCTCGCAGCCCATCCGCCGGTGCTCTTCCCGGCGGAGCCCCCCGCCACCGCCTCCGGCCGTCCGGTACCGGTGGATCCGGGCGTCACCCTCGGCCCGCACTGGGAGCGCCCGTGATGGGGCCCCTGCTCGTCGTCGCCGGGGAGGACTCCGGGGATCTCCACGGCGCGGAGCTGTTGCGGGCCCTGAAGGCGCGGCAGCCGGACCTCCGGATCATCGGCGTGGGGGGCTCCCGCATGACGCCCTACCTTGACCGCAAGCTGGCGGACGTGAAGGATCTCGCCGTGGTGGGCTTCGTGGAGGTGGTGCGCCACCTGCCGGCCCTCTTCCGGCTCAAGCGGGCCATCCTGGAGGCCGCTGCCGGGGAAGGCGCTGCGGACGCCCTCCTTGTGGACTATCCGGGCTTCAACCTCAGCCTGGCCAAGGCCCTGAGGAAGCGGCAGCCAAGCCTGCGGCTGCACCAGTACGTCTGCCCCCAGGTGTGGGCCTGGAAGAAGGGCCGCATCCCGGTGCTGGGCCGGACCCTGGACACGCTCTACTGCCTCTTCGACTTCGAACCCCCGCTCTTCGCGGGCTATCCGGTGGACGCCCGCTTCGTCGGCCATCCCCTGGTGGAGGTGGTCGCCCCTGAATGCGACCGGGGGACCTTCTTCGCCCGGACGGGACTGGATCCCACCCGCCCTCTGGTGGCCCTGCTGCCCGGCAGCCGGAAGGGGGAGGTGTCCGCCCTGCTGCCGCCCCTGGCGGAGCTTGCCCGGCGCTGGACCCGCGAGCATCCGGAGGTGCAGTGGGTGCTCCCGGTGGCATCGGCCCTCGAACCCGCCTTCGTGCGGGGCCACCTGGGCGATGCGCCCGTCACGCTGGTGGAGGGCCTCTCCTATGCCTCCAGGGCCTATGCCGAAGCGGCCCTGGTGGCCTCCGGCACGGCCACCCTCGAGACGGCCCTCCTGGGCACGCCCTTCGCCCTCCTCTACAAGCTGAACCCCCTCACCTACCGGATGGCGAAGCGCGTGGTGAAGCTGCCCCACGTGGGGCTGGCCAACCTGGTGGCCGGGCGCGAGGTGGCGCCCGAGCTGCTGCAGGGCGAGGTCAACGTGGCGCGTCTGGATCGTGAATTGCGACGTTTGCTGGACCCGCGCCAGGCCCCGGCCATCCGCGCCGGCCTGGCGGAGGTGCGCGGCCACCTGGGCGCTCCCGGGGCGGCGGACCGCGTGGCCTCGCACCTGCTGGCCCGGCGGCGGGAGGTCTGAGGGCGGATCCCCGGGCGGGGGGATGTCCCGCGGGTCATCGGGCCCGCGAAGGGCCGGCCTCGGTCATGGGAGCGCCCGGAAGGTGGGCGAGCCGCAGGGGGAAGGCGTCGTGGAAGGCCCGGCGCAGGGGCTCCGGCGCGCTCCGCCAGGCCCGGAGGGCGGCCGCCCGGCTGGGATAGGCCCCGTAGCAGGCCTGCCACCAGTGGAACCCGTCCCGCCTGACATAGGGCAGCACCATGACTTCGGGGGCCTGCTCGCCGGCGGCCCGGGCCACCTGGTGCAGTCCCGCGGCATAGCCCGAGACCACCAGCCGGAGGGTCCAGGAGCCAGCGGGCGCCGCGGCCCGCTGGAGGGCGCCGCGGCGCTCCGCCTCGGGCAGGTCCTCCCGGTCGAGCGGCCTGCGGGCCTGGGCGGGATCCCGCAGATCGGCCTCCGTCAGCGCCGGTCGCGGCGGCTCCACCTGGACCTCCACGCTGCGGGACACGCCCCCCGTGAGGTTGCTCACGCTGAGGGTGTACACCGTGGTCTTCTCCGGGATGACGCCGATGCTGGAGAGGCCGTCCAGCTCCAGTCCGCCAGGTTCCAGGCGCACCTTCGCATGGCCCTGGCAGGCCCACCGGAGCACCACCTGCTGGCCGGGGCGCACCTTGCGGGCACTGGCGTCGAAGCTGCACACCATGGCGGGTGCGGGCGACTGCGCATGGCCCAGCACCGCCACTTCCACAGTGCGGCTCTGCCCTCCGGCCGCGTTGGTGGCCGTGATGGTGTAGCGCGTGCTCTCCTGGGGGGTGACGGTCACCTCGCTCTGGCCATCCAGTTCCAGTCCGCCGGGCTCCAGGCGCACCCTGGCGCGGCCCGCGCAGCGCCAGCGCAGGACCACCGGCTGCCCCGGCAGCACCGCCGCGGCGCTGGCGTCGAAGGTGCAGATCCGGGCCGGTTCCCCCAGGGGCAGGTCGGGCACCACCTGGACCTGGACCTGGCCCAGCTCGGCGCCTCCCGGCTGGGCGTCGAAGATGCGGTAGGTGGTGGTGTAGGCGGGACTCACCGTCACCTGGGAGCGGCCGGGCAGGACCAGGCCGCCCGGGTCCAGCCGGATGCTCGCCACGTCCGGGAAGCGCCAGGTGAGCAGCGTGGAGCCGCCAGGCCTCACCTCCCGGGGCTCCGCCGTCACGGGGCCGGGGCCCTGCTGCGGGGCCGGGAGGGCCACTGGTGTGGCAAATCTTGAAAT
>DAIDKC010000210.1 GCA_027451045.1 Holophagaceae bacterium
GGTCCGCACACCGCCCTCGAGATCCTCGATCAGCTCCGGGCGGCAGGGCGTCTCGGCGAGGCCCCCGCCGTGGTCCTGAAGGAGGCGGAGGATGTCCGCCTCCAGCTCGCGGTCAAGGCCGGGAAGGTCTCCCTCGTGGTGGCCCGGCCCCTCGATGTGGCCGGGGTGCTCCGGCTGGGGATAGACCGGCTGCTGGGCTTCGCGGCGCCCGAGGCCGCCGAATCTTGACTTGGGGTAGGTTCATGTCGTCTGTCACACCGCAGATCTGGGACACTGGAACGTCGGGTCGGGGTCTTCCGCGCCCCCGGTCCCTGGAGGCAGCTTGGCCGATCCCTTCGTGACTCCCGCGTCCCTCCCCGTCTTCCAGGGATGGCAGGCCCCTGGGGCCCTCGACCTCCACGCGGCGTTCCAGCGGGCCGAAGGCTGGGCGCTGGCGCGCATCGAGGCCTTCCCGGAGCCCGCGCGGCTGAAGGCCCGCCTGCAGGAACTGGCTGGATCCCTCAAGGGGGGGACCCGCCTGGGCCTGGATCTCCGGGGCCTGCGGGACGGCGCCGACCACGTGATGGCCGCCGCCCGCGAAGCCGGCGTGGCCTTCCTGCTGCACACCGCCGATCTGCCTCCCGCCCTCTCCCTCCTCAAGCAGGCCCATCTCCCGCGCATCGTGGCGGTGCAGGATGCCCGCGAGGCCGAAGCCGCCCGTTCCGGGGGCGCGTCGGCGCTCCTGGCGGACGCGGCCCTGGTGCCGGATCTGGGCACCCTGCATCTGCCGGTCGTGGCCACGGCCGAGGACGCGCTCCAGGCGCGGCGGGCCATGGAGGCCGGGGCCCGGGGCCTGCAGCCGCGCTCCCCGGCGCTCCTGGAATCGGAAGCCCTGGCGGCCTTCCGCCGCCGGCTCGACGGCGGGCTGGCCACCTCCGAGCAGGAGCTCCTCCGCCGGGGGCCCGCGCCGCTCCCCCGTCTGCGCATCCGGAACCTGGACCTGGCCTATCCCATCTTCCAGGGCGGCATGGGCATCGGTGTGTCCTGGGACCGCCTGGCCGGGGCCGTGGCCCGGGAGGGCTGCGTGGGCCTCGTTTCGGCCATCGGCACGGGCTACCACGGTTCCGCGACCTCGCCCCGCCGGCTGGGTCGGCCCGATGGCACCGACGCCCTGAACCCGCCCCGCACCCTCGAAGGCATCGTCCGGTCCGCCCGGGATCGGGCCGGCGGTCGCGGGGCCGTGGGCGTGAACATCCTCTGCGCCATCGAGGGCTACGAGGCGGCCGTGCGGGCCTCCCTGGCGGGCGGAGCCCAGCTCATCGTCTCCGGCGCGGGCCTGCCCCTGGCCCTGCCCGAATTCGTGGGGGACGCGGACGTGGCCCTGGTGCCCATCGTCTCCTCCGCCCGTGCCCTCGGCGTCATCTGCAAGCACTGGCAGCGCCGGCACGGCCGCCTCCCGGACGCCGTGGTGCTGGAGGGGCCCGAGAGCGGCGGCCACCAGGGGTTCAGCGCCGAGGCCTGCGCCGAACCCGAGCACACCCTGGAGGCCCTCCTGCCTGCGGTCCTCGCGGAGCGGGACAGGTGGGGGGATTTCCCCGTGATCGTGGCGGGCGGCGTGTGGGACCGTGCCGACATCGAGCGGTTCCTCGCCCTGGGGGCCGGCGGCGTGCAGATGGGCACCCGCTTCATCGGTACCTTCGAATGCGATGCGGCTCCGGCTTTCAAGGACGTCATCCTGCGGGCCCGCGCCGAGGACATCGGCCTGATGAAGTCCCCGGTGGGCCTGCCGGCTCGCGGCGTGCGGACGGCGCTCCAGGCCCGGATCGAGGCGGGCAGCGCCCCCCAGGTGCGCTGCGTGAGCCACTGCCTCCAGCCCTGCCAGAACGGGAAGGGCGCGGCGGCCGTGGGCTACTGCATCGCAGACCGGCTGGCGGACGCCTACCGTGGCGACCTGGAGAACGGTCTCTTCTTCACGGGCAGCAACGGCGCGCGCCTGAAGGAGCTGCTCAGCGTCCACGACCTCGTGGAGGAGCTGACCCAGGATCCGGGCCTCCAGCGGCGGTGATGTTCCGCCCCGGTGCATCCAGGGATCATGGGGCTCGGGCCTCCTGCCGATAGGCGCGGCAGGAGGTGGGAATGGCGCTGCTGGACCTGCTCGGAGGAAGGACGCCGCCCGTGGACCGGGAGCCGGTTCTCCGGGATCCTGAGCAGATCCTGGCCTACCTCGAGCAGCTCCTGCGGCTGCGCTCCGAGATGGACCTGAGGCTGGCGGAGGACGCGGCCGTGTCCTACGGGGCCTGGGTGGAGCGGGTGGACGAGGAACACCGCACCTTCACCCTCGGCCTCCGCAGCCGGCCCGCCCAGGAACCGCGGCCGGGCACCCCGGTGTTCCTCTGGTTCACCCTCGACGGCCTCCGGTTCCGGACCCTGGCGCGGTTCCTCCGGCGGGGCGCCTACATGCAGAGCGAGTTCGAGCTGCCCGAGGCCATCCTGCGGGCTGAACGGCGGGGCCAGCCCCGCGCACGCTTTTCGGCCCGGGAACAGGTGCAGGTCACGGCCCTCGAACGGATGGCCGACGGCCTCGGGCTGAACGGGCTCCTCCTGAACCTCAGCATCGGCGGGATCCTCTTCCGGGTGGATCGCGCCGTGGACCTGCAGCGGGACCGGCTGGTGCCCCTGCGGGCCGACCTGCTCGCTCCGGGGACGGAGCTGGCGGTGGTCCGCATCCTGGATCTGCCGAGACTGCCCGAACTGGAGGCCCGGGCCGTGGTCCGCCACAGCGACTTCCGGGGCGAGGGCCTGGTGATGGGGCTCTCCTTCGAGGCCATGGGGGGATTGGAGTCCCAGGCCCTCGAGCGCCTCCTGGCCGAGCGGATTCCCGAGTTCGGGCCGGCCTTTCCCCGGAAGCGGCGCCGGGGCGAGGTGGACCAGCCCGAGGACCCCCCCGCCGACCCGCCGCTCCCCATGGGGGACCTCGACCGGGATCTCGACCGGGACCTGGGGGATGCGTCGCTCCAGGAGATCCGGGACAGCCTCCGCTCGCCGGACCGAACCCTCCTGCTCAGGAAGCGCAGCCGCCAGATCCTGCTGGTCATGCAGGACGAACTGGCCCGAACCGCCCTGATGGGCCACCTCTACGCCGAGGGCTACCGCTGCCTCTACGAGGCGCGGGGCATGGTGCAGGCTCTCGACCTGGCGCGGAGGCACAACCTGGACCTGTTCATCCTCGAGCAGCATGTCGGCCCCCATTCGGCCCTGGAGATCCTGGACCGGCTCCGGGCGGCGGAGCGCCTGGGCCAGGCCCGCGCGGTGGTCCTGAAGGACGCTGAGGACGTCCGGCTCACCCTTGCGGCCAAGGCCGGGGCGGTGGCCCGGGTGGTGTCCCGCCCCCTGGATTTCGAGGGCACGCTGAAGCCCTTCCTGGATGAGCTCCTGGTTGCGGAGACCGCCGGCGGCTGAGGGTCGGGTCAGTCGGAGTCCTGAGCCGCCCGCGCGAGCCAGCCCTTGCCCCGCAGGCGCTCCACGCTGGCCTCCGGGTAGAGCTCCAGGGGCGCCCTCCCTTCGAGGCCGAGCCGGGGCACGGCGGCGGCGGCGAAGCCCAGGCGGGCGCCCTCCTGGAGGCGCAGGGGCAGCTGGGCCACCGGACGCACCTCGCCCGTGAGGCCGACTTCCCCCATGAAGAGGCACTTGTCCGCCAGGAGGCGACCGGCGGCGCTGCTGGCCAGGGCGGCCACCACGGCGAGGTCCGCGGCCGGATCCTCGATCTCCAGGCCCCCGGCCACGTTCACGTAGACGTCCCGGTCGTGGAGCTGCACGCCGCCCCGACGTTCGATGACGGCGCAGAGCATGGCCAGGCGCTGGCCATCGAGGCCCAGGGCCGTGCGGCGGGGGATGCCCAGGCCCGCAGGCGCCACCAGGGCCTGGATCTCCACGACCATGGGCCGGGTGCCGCTGAGCACCACCGTGGCGGCGCAGCCGGGCCGGGGTTCCGCGTCCAGGAAGAAGGGGTTGCCCTCGGCGGCCACGAGGCCCCGCTCGGTCATGGCGAACACGCCGAGCTCGAAAGCGGCGCCGAAGCGGTTCTTGAGGGCCCGCAGCAGGCGGTGGTGGTGGTGCCGGTCGCCCTCGAAGGCGAGCACCGTGTCCACGAGGTGCTCCAGCACCTTGGGACCGGCGAGGCCGCCGTCCTTGGTGACGTGGCCCACCAGCACCAGCGGCGTGCCCGTGGTCTTGGCCCAGCGGGTGAGCAGGGCCGCGCAGCCGCGCACCTGGCTCACGCTGCCGGCGCTGGACTCGAAGTCGGGATCGAAGAGGGTCTGGATGCTGTCCACCAGCAGAAGGCCCGGCTTCATGCGCTCGGCCTCCTCGAGGATGCGGCGCACGTCCGTCTCCGCCAGGAGGTGGATGCCGGGGCTTTCGGCCCCGAGCCGCTGGGCGCGGAGCTTGATCTGGCGCTCGCTCTCCTCGCCGCTGGCGTAGAGCACGCTGCCCGGGGCGCTGGCGGCCCACTGGAGCAGCAGGGTGGACTTCCCGATGCCGGGTTCGCCGCCCAGGAGCACGGCCATGCCGGGCACCACGCCGCCTCCCAGCACGCGGTCCAGCTCGGGCAGGCCCGTGGGGGTGCGCTGGGCGTCGGCCACCTCCACATCCGGCAGGGCCACCGGGCCCGCGTAGTGGCTCTGGGCGTAGGCCGATCCGGCCCGCTGGAGGTCGCGCTTCAGGCTGCCGCGCACCTCCTGGACCGTGTCCCAGGCGCCGCAGGCCGTGCACTTGCCCAGGGCCTTGGGATGGCGGGCCCCGCAGGCCGTGCACTCGAACAGGGGCGAGGCCTTGGCCAAGGTCAGCGGCCTTCCAGTTCGCGACGGACGAAGGCCACGACGTCGTCGGTGTTGGTGCCGGGCTGGAAGATCTCCCGGATGCCCAGGGCCTTGAGGCCGGGCACGTCGTTGTCGGGGATGATGCCGCCCGCGAAGACGAGGACATCCTCCGCGCCCTGCGCCTTCAGGAGGCGCATCACCTCGGGGAAGATCTGGTTGTGGGCGCCGCTGAGGATGCTGAGGCCCAGCACCTGGGCGTCCTCCTGCACCACGGCGGCGACGATCTGCTCCGGGGTCTGGCGCAGGCCGGTGTAGATCACCTCCATGCCCGCATCCCGCAGGGCGCGGGCCACCACCTTGGCGCCCCGGTCATGGCCGTCGAGGCCGGGCTTGGCGATCACCACGCGGATGGGGGCCTGGGACATGGGAAGCTCCAGCGTTACCAGCCTTCAGTCTGCCTCAGGGCCTCGTAAAGGCCAATGGCCGCGGCCTGGGCCAGGTTCAGGCTGCGGTGGAAACCGCCCAGCATGGGGATGCGCACGAGCGACTCCCGGTGCGCTTCCAGGATCTCGTCGGGCAGGCCCCGGGTCTCGCGGCCGAAGACGAGGCCGTCCCCATACTCCCACCGCACCTGGGTGTGCCGCCGCTCCCCCTTGGTGCTGAAGAACCAGAGGCGCATGGCGGGGTTCCGGGCGAGGAAGTCCGCCCAGTCCGCGTACTGGGCCGGTGCCAGCCTCTCCCAGTAGTCCAGGCCCGCCCGGCGCAGGTGGGCGTCGGTGATCGCGAATCCCAGCGGGTGGATGAGGTGGAGCCTGGCCCCGTTGTTCACGCAGAGGCGGCCGATGCTCCCGGTGTTCTGCGGGATCTCCGGCTGATGGAGAATGATGTGGAACAAGGAGGACCCCGATGAACGACTGCCTGTTCTGCAGGATCGTGGCGAAGGAGATCCCGGCCACGGTGGTGTACGAGGATGACGCCATTCTGGCCTTCAAGGACATCACCCCCCAGGCGCCGGTCCACCTGCTGCTCATCCCGAAGGCCCACTGCTCCGGCCTCTGCGACCTGCCCGAGTCCCTGGTGCCGGTGGTGGGCCGCCTGCACCAGGTGGCTGCGAAGCTGGCCGAGGAGGCCGGCGTGGCCGAGCGGGGGTGGCGCCTGCTCACCAACTGCGGCCCGGATTCGGGGCAGTCCGTCTTCCACCTCCACTTCCACCTCCTGGGGGGCAAGCCCCTCGGGGGCAGGCTGTGCCAGTAGGCCGGGTCCGGGCCTGACGGGGAGGGCCTCGTTCCCGCCCTCAGTCCTGGGCCTGGACCATCCGCTCCAGCCGCTGCCGCAGGTCGCCCAGTTCCCTGGACTTGAAGGCACTCTTGGTGCGCTCCAGGGTCTCGATGCCTTCCCGGATCAGGGCCTCGTACATCTCCAGGCGTGGACAGCGCAGGACGGGGCAGGCGCCCGGTCCGGATTCCCCGTCGGCCAGGGAGAGGTCCACCAGGTTCTTGAGATCCAGCAGGGTCTCTCCCATGCGCCCCAGGGCCATGCCCAGCATCTGCTGGACGGAGGAGACCCCCGCCCGCGACGAGCGGCCCAGGGAGGTCGCCAGATCCTCCCATTCCCGCGCCCAGTCCTGCACCCGCCGGGAGGAGGCCTGGACCGCCCGCTGGACGCGCCGCTGGGCCACCCCTTCCCGCACTCGCGCCAGCAGGTCGGGAAAGGCCGCGGGCTTCACGAGGTAGGCCAGGACGTTGAGGTCGATGGCCTGGATGGCTGTCTGGGCGGAGGGATAGCCCGTGGCCAGGATGATCGGGAGGCCCGCGTTGCGGGGCGGGATGCGCTTGAGCATCTCCATGTCCGGGTTCCCGGGCATCAGGATGTCCGAGACCAGCACGTCGTAGTCCTGCGCCTCCATCTGGCGCAGGACTTCGTCGCCGTCCCGGGCGCAATCCACCTGGAACCCCTCGGCACGCAGGAGGTCCGCTGTGGCGAGGAGGTAGATCTCCTCGTCGTCGGCCAACAGGACCCGGCCCGCAGGGCCTTCAGGCTGGTCTCTCACGCGTTGCACCCCCCGTGGCGATGTCCTCGCTTTCGGCCCGGGGAAGGCGGATCCTGAATTCCGTCCCTCTGCCTCCGGGGCCATCGGTGAACGAGAGGGTACCCCCCATGGCCCGCACCAGGTTCCGGCAGGTGGCCAGGCCCAGGCCCAGGCCCGCCTGGTCGCTGTCCCGCTTGGTCGTGAAGCCGGGTTCGAAGATCCGTTCGGCCAGTTCCGGTGGGATGCCCGGGCCCCCATCCACCACGGAGATGACCGTCGCCCCGGATTGGGCCTCGGCCCGCAGCTGGATGGCACCGCCCCGGGGGGAGGCGTCCAGGGCGTTGATCGCCAGGTTGAACAGCACCTGCCGCAGCATCCCCTCGTTGAGATGCACTGCGAGCCCCTGTTCGGGCCGTTCCGGTTCCAGGCGCACCCCCAGGGCGAGGCACTTGGGCTCCAGCAGCTTGGCCAGATCCTCGAAGGCCTGGGCCAGGGGCACTGCCTGGGCCTCCCGGGCGGGGGGCCGGTAGACCTGGTAGAGGGTCCGGATGAGGTCGGCGATGCGCTCGATCTCCTGGCGGATGAGGGCGGCGTAGTGGGCGTGGGGGTGGCCCTCCGGTACGGCGCGGGCCACCAGTTCGAAGGCATTGCGGATGCCCGCGAGGGGATTGTTGATCTCGTGGGCCAGGTAGGCCGCCAGCTTGCCCTTGGCGGACATGCGGCCCAGGTCCTGGAGCAGGGCCTCCATCCGCACGCGCTCCGTGATGTCCTGGATGGTGCCGCGCAGGAGGACCGGGCGCCCCGAGGCATCCCGGTCCAGCTCGGCCCGCTCATGGAGATGGTGGGCCTCGCCGCCGGCATCCGTGATGCGGTATTCCAGCTCCTGGGGGTTCCCTTCCGCGATGAGCGTCTCGATGGCGGCCAGCACTGCGGGCCGGTCCGCCGGATGGACCATGGAAATGAAGCGGTCGGAGTCGGGGGGGCCGATGGCGGGATCCAGGGCGAAGATGCGGAACAGCTCCGGGGTCCAGACCTGATAGGGCTTGGAGAGATCCCATTCCCAGCTCCCGATCCGGGCGAGGGCCTGGGCCCGCTCCAGTCCCTGGCGGCTGGCCTCCAGGGCGGCCAGGGCCTCCCGCCGTTCCCGGCGCAGGCGGGCCTCCCGCAGCTCCCGCTCCACCACGGCACCCAGGCGGGTCAGGTTCCCCTTGGCGACGTAGTCGTGGGCCCCCGCCTTCATCAGGGCCACCGCGGCCTCCTCGCCGATGGCGCCGGAGACCAGGATGAAGGGGAGATCCCGGCCCGAGGTCTGGAGGAGCCTCAGCGCTTCCCGCCCCCCGAAACCCGGGATGCGGTAGTCCGCGAGCACCAGGTCCCAGGGACCCTCCTGCAGGGCCAGGCGCATGTCCTCGGCCGCGTCCACCCGGCGGGCTGCCACTGCATAACCGGCGCGGCGCAATTCGCGCTGGACCAGCTCCGCGTCGCCCGGCGAATCCTCGACCATCAGCACGCGCAGCGGGGCGGGCGCGTCGGTCATGCGGGCGGAGGCACGTTCAGGCCCAGCCAGTAGTGGCCCAGCATCCGCACGGTCTCCTCGAAGGCCTCGAAGGCCACGGACTTGCGCACGAAGCTGTTGGCACCTGCCGCGTAGCTGGCGTGGATGTCGGTCTCCTGGCCCGAGGTGGTCAGCACCACCACGGGCAGGAGGCGGGTCCGGGCCTCGGCCCGGATGCGGCGC